>DJWQ01000001.1:13990-19889 GCA_002441045.1 Firmicutes bacterium UBA6226
CGCTATGAATATAAAAAAGATTTGAGCCTAGACTCAAATCTTATTATACCTTATTTTTGATGGTTCTTGTATGGTAAATTACGTCCTAAAGACTCCGCAGAGCGTTCAATTGCCTCATTAATCTGCCCAATCAACGCGTACAATTGAGGCGGTATCACATCTCTCAAGTCGGATTTCACCATATGTTTCGTTTGTGTGACATTTTCATTAAGGGGTATCTGATTTTCTTTTGCTTCCGCAATCAGTTTTTGAGTAAAGCTTTCAAAATCGTCTTCTATCTCATAGGTCTCATAAGGTTTCATATTTTAAAATCAAACCCCTTTCCTTCATCCGTCATCTTAACCACTCTTCCTTTATCCTCTATTGCACCTGATAAGTGAATCATTTCAGAGGCTTTAAGAGGTTGATCTTGCATGGATGCATCACTAGTATCAAAAGTTAAGCTACCGATATTGAAGCCAAGTTCAGATAAGGTACTCATGACACCACCCAGCTCTGATTCAAGAACCTCACGATGCTCGGTGGTCACAGTGACATCTAATTGTCCTTGTATAATTTTTACTCTTATTCCAGTAGTACCAAGTGTGTTGAGTTTCATGCCAAAATAGAGCTCAGTATTCTGCCAATCGATTTTCGCGTTTTTACTTGCGCCTTTCATAAAGATCTTAACGTTGCCTAAATCCTCACCATCCATGATTGGTACATTGAAAAAGTAAAAAGGCTGTTTCCCACTTTGTGAGTCATTCATCATTTGTTGTCCATTGAGATTCATTAAATTTTGTTCAGTGGCAGTCACGGTTCGTTCTTGTTTGTCTTCGTTCATCATTTTCAGAAGGATCTCTTTTACGTTGGTATTGCTGCGTTCTTTTAGCGCTTCAAAATCCAGTTTTTCAACCGCATCGGCAACTTCAACTTCATGATTTAACCCTAAATAGCGCAAGGTTTCAACCACATCTCTTGAAAGCTTATTGCCACTGTTGTTTTGTAACGATTGTCGAATGGCTTGGTCTAAGGTACTCTGCTTAGCGTTTTCTACTTTTTCACCTTCACCCAAAGCTTCGAGGATTGCTTCGCCTTTGCTAGAAGCAAATACTTGCAACCTTCTTTGGCTGGGTTGAAATTCTATACTCTTAAGGAGTTTAACCCCCTCATTCACCACACTTTGGGCTTCCTTGAGCTTGCCCTGCTGAAGCAATCCAGCCGCTTTTTCCAGTTCGCTGGACAATGTAATCAACTTTTTCTCAGTAAACATATCCACCATAAGCGTAACATCACTTTTAAGGATAAACTTATTGAGCTTATCTATGGCTGTACCAATTTGTGTACTTAACTTCCCAGCATCGGGTTCTAATAATGCAGCCATCTCTGTCTTCATTTGATCAAATGACTGTTTCGCCCTAATGGTCGCTTCTGTAGTCTGTTCCACCAAATATGTCTTAAAGTCAAAGGAAGACTGTATACTTTCAAAAACTTCGGTCATTTGTCCGATGACAGTGCTGATTGCAGCCTCTATCAGCCTTTCTATATCACCAGCACTCTCAGCTTCTGATGAAGATCCACCGTCTTCTTCTAACGCTAAAGAAGCAGAAGTCTCCCTCTCGTTTGTTCGCTTAGTGTCAGAACTTTCGCTTGATCGTACACCGATTACATTCGCTTTTGGTCCCATAGACGCTTGACTTAAAGCATTCTTATCTTGATGTTGATGTTCATTTTCATTCGTCTGGTCCCAAAAAGCTTTGGGATTTGAAACAGAACCAACAGTTGCTTCCCCCTTTGTTGCATTAGCAATAGTATCGCTAAGTTCATCTTCAATTGCGTTCTCAATTTTGCTAACGCTAATTGGGTCTTTGGATAAACTGGCTGTCGCATCATTCGTTGCTGCATTACTTGTCATCAGGATTTCAAGCTGCTTTTCGATTAAGGAAATAAGCTTATCACTTAAGTTGTTTCCTTGGCTTAATTTAGATAGAATTTCTTCTTTTGAAAGACTTTCGAAAACTTTCTTTAATGCAGAAAGCACTTCAATCGTGCTTTTTAAGTCAGAAACAGATGAAGAAAGTAACTTGGATGCGCTATTGGCATCTGAACCTGACTGTGAAAGGAACATTTTAGCCAGTATTTTAACTGCATCTTTAATGGACACGCCCTCTTTGACCAACTGCTTTAAGGTTTCCGTCAGATTTTTAGGAAGCTCTAAACGATCGATCAAATCAAGTGTTTCAGCTTTAGTCAGTGGGGTCTCAGCCGTTGGCATTTCTGTCAACGATGCCACCACCTCTTGATCGTGATCAAGTGCCTGGGAAATGGCCTGTAGGTTTTCTTCACTTGGCGATATGCCTTTGTAAAGTGCAATATCGATAGACATCAATTGATTGTCTTTTGATGCACTGCTGTTCTTCAAAAAAGACTGAATGCCCTTGACCTCATCTGAGGTAGGGCTCATCTGGTATTTATCATATAGAGAAGCTACCGAACTCGGTAGCTCTTTTTTATAATCCTGAAGCAAGGTTTCACTCACTGATTTATCAGTTTGAACACCCACTGTCGTTTGAGTAGTTGCTTTTGCTGCCGATTGAATGTTTTGTAAAAATGCACTGATTTTCATCTGTTCACCTCTGAAATGACGATGGTAATTAAGGATACACCCATGGTCTCTTTACAAACATATCGGCAAAATATGGCTTAACCCTTAGCGGTTAATTCACTTTTTAAGGCTTGCTGCTTATCGTAGACCGTCGTAACAGTCACCGATAGCATGACAAAAGCGCCTCCTACGAGTTGCTTGAAGGTCACTGCTTGACCCATGTAGAAGTAACTAAATATAATCGTTACAATCGGTAAGAAGTTGATAAAAATCGACGATTCCGTCACACCCAGTAGATCCATTGCTTTTGCATAGTAGTAAAAACCAAGTACTGAAGCGAAAACGCTTAAAAACACAAGATGTAAAACCGTTTCTACATTGATTTCAGACCAAAGATTGTGTTCAAAAGGCACTGCCAATAAGAAAAATGGCAAGCTATATAAAAACTGATAATACACAATGGTCAAATAGCTGTACTTTGCAAATAAAGGTTTAGATGCCATAGAGTAAATCACCCAAGAGATTACGGCACCGATCATCATCAGGTAGCCAATGGATTCTTCAATTTTAAAGAACTCATTCCACCTTAAATCGACGATGAGAAGTACGCCGATTATCGAAGCCAATATGGCCAAAGCGTCCACCCATTTTACCACGCGTTTATAGATAATCGCTTCAAATATTAATGTGAACATCGGTATTGCAGCTATGATTAAAGCGGATGGAGATGCTGAAATATACTTAATACCGGTGTTTTCAAAGAAGAAGTAAATGGCGATGCCAACCCCACCTGCAATCACAAATAAAAAGTGATCCTTTTTATCGATTTTAAGTGGTGTTTTCGTCGCACGCATAACACCATATAAGATTGCTGTTGAAATGACAAAGCGAATCGCACCAATCGTCATAGCACCCAAATAACCTAATAAAAACTCTGTACTTACAAAAGAGATTCCCCATGCGATGACAGGAATCATTACACTTAATAAACCTTTAGTCTTGCGATTCATAAGTCCCCCTATTATGTCTGTATTTTTTTCTTTATATCGGAAGCAACTGCAACTGCAGAGGAAAAAGCCCACTGCAAATTATAGCCACCTGTATCACCATCAATATCGAGCACTTCACCTGCAAAATATAAATTTTCGACATTCTTTGACATCAAAGTTTTAGAAGAGACTTCCTCTAAGCTGACACCACCCACAGTTACCATCGCTTGTTGATAGCCGATTAAATTTTCAAGTTCTAGTGGATATGCCAATAATAAAGACAGCAACCTTTTTCTAAGCAGTTTATCAACATTGCCAAGTTTCATTTGTGACATGCCTTGAATCTCTAATTCTTTTTCCAAAGTATCGACGATGAAATTTTTAAACGTATCGGTGATTTCTAGCTGATTTAACCAAAACGCAAGCGGTTTTTCACCATTTTGGTTCACTGCCTGTAAAAATTCCATTTCAATAATTTCTTGTGATTTGCCTAAAAAGTTAACTTTAAGTTGATCACCTGGATACAGCCATCTTGAATGGTTGAGAATGACCGGACCACTTAGCCCAAAATGTGTAATCAACAAATCACCTCTGATTTGACGGTTGGTTTTAGGTCCGTTACAAGTCACGATTACGTTTTTAAAGGTTTGACCTTGTAAAGCTAACAATGTTTTTTCTCTTGTGACCACACCCGTCAAACCAGGTTTGGGAGGTACTATGCTATGCCCCAGTGCCTGAGCAAGTGAATAGCCGTCGCCCGTACTTCCCATCGTCGGATAGCTTTTGCCACCAGTAGCGATGATCACATATTTAGCTTTAAATGCTTCCCCTGTCTCGAGAGAGATGACAAAGCCAGTTTCAGTATGATCTATTGATTTGACGTTAGATTGATAACGAATCTGCTGAACTTGACGCATGAGTGCCATAACGACATCCTTTGCATTTAATGAAGCGGGAAATACCTTGCCATCTTCCCTCGCCATCGTTTTTAGTCCAAGCGACTCAAAATAGGCAATCACTGCTTTGTTGTCATGCGACTTAAGTGCAGGCTTAACAAAGCTTTTGTGATCGCCGTAGCGTTCGTAAAAAGCACTGATATAGCCGCTATGCGTCAGGTTGCATTGTCCCGATCCAGAAGCGAGCATTTTTATACCTGGTCGATTGTTCTTCTCAAGAATTAATACATTGACGCCATTGAGGTGTGCGCCAAGGTAAAGTCCGGCTGCACCTGCGCCAACGATAATTACATCATATGTCATCTGATACTCCTCTAACGAAATCACTATCTCCATTGTATTGATTTTATGGCAATGTTTCAAATTATAATTTATTCATTATTACAAAAAGGTTATAATAGGGATATTACGTTCTAGTTCACTGTACCTAAAGGAGGTCCCGATTGCTATTATCAAATGAAGAAGCCCTCAGAATGATCAATGCGTTGAGAAGCGGCACGTCGCCTATTAACTACTCTGAGACCATCTTATCTGGCAGAGATGCAGAGATGGATTCGTTTAAGCACGCACTTCATTTGCTTGGGAAAGGTGCTGGTATGGTCAAGCTCATAACTGGACCCTTTGGGGTGGGAAAATCACTTCTTGTCAATACGTATAAGCAAGCTGCCATCAATGAGGATTTTATCATCGCTTCTTTTCAAGTCAACAATGGTTTTAGACTGAACAAAATAGAAGACCTGTATTATGCGATTATGCATAATCTTTATTTGAAAAGCAAGCCCAATATGAAAGTATCCTTTGAAGATATCTTTGACTTATGGATCGAAAATTTACAAAATGCCCCTTTTTCTGATCGAAAACGATTTGAGGTCAACACTGTTTGCCAAGAGCTCTCAAAATATAACATGAACTATGCAAGGGCTTTTTTAAGCTTTATGCGTGGGCGTATTCAGCGCAATCAGGAGATGACCAACGTTTCCTGTGCATGGCTTACCGGAGAAAAAAACATTCCATATGAACTCAAACAGAAGTACGAACTCGTCGGCGCAGTTGATAAGACAAACACCATGGATTTCTTACGCGCATTTATAAAGCTAATTACTTTACTAGACTATAAAGGGCTCGTCGTTTTCATCGATGAAATCGATCAAGTGACTGGTGAGAGAAGTGATTTGAGACAGGTGGGTTATAACAACCTCAAGCATCTAATCGACTTATCTACATCTGGTGAAATGAAGCATGTCATGTTTGTATTTTCAGGCACAGAGAACATTCTTCAAGACCGAGAAAAAGGAATTTTAAGCAACGTCCCATTATCACAAAGATTAAATCTACATCCTGATCAGCCATTGAGTGGCAATGAAAACCTA
>DJWQ01000001.1:20079-34532 GCA_002441045.1 Firmicutes bacterium UBA6226
ATTTAGTTATTGGGATTCAAATTACGATATTTAAACTTCATTATATCTCTTTGATTGCATGCTTTTCACTTAAGCTTGGCAAAAAAACAGTGAATTTGGTAAACTTATTTTGTGAAGATATTACAGAAATTCTACCACCGATCTGCTCGACTCTTTGTCTTACATTATAAAGGCCTTCACCTAAAAATCCATGACTAGATATGCCCTCGTTAAATATGCTGGATAAGACTTCTTGCTCTGACATGGAGACGATATCATCAAAAAATAGCGTTTTACTTTCATAAAGAGATTCTTTAATCGCATTGATATCTACGCCTCGTCCATCATCTTCTATTTCAATTTGATAGCCACCATTTAATCTTTGCATTCTAACGATTAGATGTCCTTTTTCAGACTTGTCTATTAGATAACGTTCGGCGGGAGATTCAATGCCATGAATTATGGCATTTGCAGCGAGTTCTATAAAACTACTGATCATTTCTTTGTATAGTTCTTCATCAAAAAATAGCGGCATTCCCTCATATTTAATAGGTGCGAGCTTTTTATTATGCTTCTTAGCTAAATCTTGTGCAAAATTATCAAATCGTCGTATAATTTCGTGTATGCTCACAAATCCAATGCTATTAAAACGATCTAACAACTGCTGCTTTTCACGAGAGTCCTCTAACGATAAGATTAATCGCTTTAGTTCTTCCAACGCTTCTAATTCCACAGTAATATTTCGAGCGGTTAAAATGTCGCGATCTAAATAATGATTCAGATTTTGATAATCCTCTTCTAATAATGCAGCAATCCCGAGATGTTCAATTTGCTTTTTGAACTGGTTAAAGGTCATATCTTTTGGTAATTTAAACATCTCACTTAAAAAACGATCGATTTCGTCCACAGATTGAGACATCTTTAGAACTCTACAAGCCCCTTTTACTTCATGTAATTTTGAACTCAACTGATTCATTATGGTTTGAACGTCTTCAGAAAATGTAAAGATTCGGTCCAACTCTTCATTGATAAAACGACTATACTTTTGACTTAAGTTATTAAAATCTCTTTGATGACGAAAAACCTCCAATGCCGTTTCCATCTCCATGATTTTGGCATGGTATTTTTCGAACTGAGTTGTCATTTGACTCTCATCCGCAATATAAATCGCAAGTTGCTGTGTTTGTGCAATATAATTATACCTAAAAGATATTTTTTTATCCTTGTAGTGTTGCTCAATGGGTAATAATGAGATAATTTGTTGTCTTTGTTGATAATCATCTGACATAAAGAGTTCTGTAAACATTTCTTCAATAACTTCAGTTTCTATGTAACCGAGTTCATGATAGAATTTAGGAACATCAATCTCTGCCGACTTAGAGATATGTGTATCATCAGATATGTGCCACCACTTGGTATTCACTTTCATGTTTGCATCCACAAGCACTACAGATTCTGCAAAATTTTCTAGAAGCACGCTATAGTCCAACTCTTTATTATGAATTTTATGCAGGGCTAATAAAGGGTCTTCTTCAAAAGACACCTTATTTCGATTCAATCTTATATAAGAATATCGATTCCCAATTTCATAAGATACTATACCTACCGCAACCAAGGCGACTAGGACTAAAATCGGATTTAACATAGTGCTTCCTCCTCACCCTATTTTAACATATGTTTGAACAATTTTTTAAATGTTTTAAAAAAGAATACCCGTTTTTTTCTTTCTACTATATAATGATATTAAACTGTTTTCAACATATCGAATTCACGCTGATGCGGCATATTCGTATCAGATCACATATCAAAATACTAATAAGAAGGTGAACAATGAAAGGAACTGTCGTCAATATTTGGCTTAACACCATCGTTACAATCTATGGTGAAAAAACAAAAAATGATATTTTAACAAAAGAAGGATGGAATCCTCAAAAGCTTATCACGCCCTTAGAAGAAATTGAAGATGCAAAAATCATGAGTCTAATGGCTGCATTTGCAAGACATGAAGGTCTATCAACTGAAGAGCTTTGGAAAAAACTCGGTCAAAATAATATCGCATCATTTTATAAATGGTTTCCATCTTTCTTCGACAAGTCTTCAGCAATGGGCTTTTTAGGCATGATGGATAAAATCCATACGCAACTTACAAAGATGATCCCAGGCGCAAAGCCACCTAGATTGATTCCTGATGAACTCGATCCAAAAAATATGGTGATCACTTACAAATCCAAACGTGGCCTTCAAGCCTATTTGATGGGTTTAATAGAAGGTGTTGGAAAACATTTTAACGAAAAGATAGATGCAAAGATTATCGATCAAAAAATAGATTCAGATGGCACACATGTAGTTAAAATCCACTTGGCATTTGAGAAAACGCCAAAACAAGTGCGTTCTTACGGCTTTTCTAAGTTCATATCACTTGGTTTCCTAAAATCACCTTCACTGAAAATCATACTTTTCCCAACCTTGCTTTCATTGTTGGCGGTTATTATACTAAATGGATTTGATAATATTCCACTTTTAATCGCAACTCCTGTTGTCGTATTACTTGGAGGTTTATTAAATGCAAGTTCAGTGCACAAGCCAATTAAAGACTTAACTGTTGAACTTGAAAAGATTAAGGCGTTGGAGCTATCTGAGGATTTAATCGTACGTACAGGTGATCAGTTTGAGCACACCTATAAAGGATTAACTGAAGCTAAGGAAAGTTTAAGAGAAGAAATCACTTATATCAAAGGGGGCCTTGATGATCTTTACTCATTTACAGGCAAATTCTCTACAGTAGCTAAAAATTTAAGTGAAGTATCTGATTTAATTGCTAGCGCCGTACAAGAAGTCGCTGAAGGCGCAACACATCAAGCAACAGAAACTGAAAGTTCGGTTAGCATCTTATCTGATAATATCGAAATTCTCAATACAATTAGCAAAAGAGAACTTGAAGGTAAAGAAAGTCTTGAGTCTGCTGTACAGCAAATAGAAGTTTCTTTTAATGACCTAGAAGATGTATCTAAAAAATTAAATGGTGTTAAAGATAAGTTTGCCGAAGTCAATGCGCAAGGAAATGAACTTAGTGAAAAAGTTTCAGATATCATCACAATTGTAAGTACTGTTGAAAGTATCGCAGAGCAAACGAACCTCCTTGCACTCAACGCTTCTATTGAAGCAGCAAGAGCAGGGGAAATGGGCAGAGGCTTTAGTGTTGTCGCAGAAGAAATCCGCAAACTCGCTGAGGATTCTAAGCAGGCCGTTAACACCATTAACAGTAGCTTAAAGCTCTTTACACAAGGTGTTAATAACATGGTGCAACAAGTTAACGATCAGTTCAAAGAACTTGAAAACGGAACTAAAACCATGGAAAATGTTACCGATGAAAGCAAGCATGCATCAAGCAGAATCAAAAGTGTATCAACATCTATCTCAGAGATTTCTAAACAACTCTCAGAAGAAACCGCTAAAATCAACCGTGTATTTGAAAACATGCACACCCTTGCAGCTATAGCAGAAGAAAACTCTGCAACCTCACAAGAAATGAGTGCAAACGTGACTAACTTCTCTTCAGAAATTATTTCATTAACCTCAAATATCAGTGAGCTAGAAAAATTAGTTCTCTTCTTAAAGGATGAATTAAAACGCTACAAAATCTAATCACATAAAATTAGGGAGTCCCATTTTGGCGACTCCCTTTTTTTCTTGCAAAATTAAGATGAAATGTTTAACTGATTAACAGATTCAATACATAAAATGTGACATGTTTTTTTAATCCATGTAATCCAGTCTCTCGATTAAACGATTTTAGGTCGTTGATAAATATTAGTTTTGAAATATAAAAAACCATTGAGAATCAATCTTACAGACATGTCTATACCAATCGCCAAAAAGATAATATTTACGGACCAGTTAAATACATAAGCTGCTGTTAACGCGATAGGCACTCTTACCATGTACAAACCCACAAAAGCGGCATACATAGGCATCTTTGTATAGCCAGCCCCTCTTAAAGCACCTCCTAAAACACCAGCTATGTTTTGAGGTACTTGTGCCAAACCACATACCAATAAATAGAAGCTACCAATCTCTATCAGTTTCGTATCCGGTGTCATAAAGCCTAGCAATACGGTTGGAAAGGCGACTAACATGCCACCACCAATCACAGATATAATAATCGCACCTAATAAAATCTCCTTTAGGTATTGTTTTGCGACTTCAGGCTGCTTTGCGCCTAAATAACGTCCAATAAATGCTGTCGCTGCAACTTGAAATCCTGCAGCGGGCATATAAGCGACACTCTCTGCCTGTAAACCAAGTTGATAGGCAGCATAGGGGTCCTCTCCATAGGTTAGAATTGCTCTAATGAGCAAAATAGAGCTCAGTTGCCAAAATAGAGATTCAATTGCACTTGGAACGCCAGTATTATAAACAGAAGTCATTATGTCTCTGCTGAACTCGAAGAATGATTTTATCTTTACACCTGACAATATGGCAGATTTTCTTAAAACTAAAAATAAAGCGAATACCGCTGCTACAAACTGTGACAATGCGAGTCCATATGCGGCCCCCATAAGTCCTAGTTTGGGCAAACCGAACAACCCATAGACCAAAACAGCACCAAACAATGCATTTAATACATTCATAAGTCCACTGATCATCATTGGCGTTTTAGCATCCCCTTTACCTTGAAGTCCCCCTGAGATGATTAGAACGATTCCCAAGAACGGCATGCCACATCCCACGACCCTAAGGACTCTTATGCCGGTTTCAAGCAAACTGCCTTTTGCGCCAAACAAAGTGCCCAGCCAAAACTGCGGTATGATTAACATAGAGGATAAAAACAGCATAGAAACTAAAAAAATCGATCCAATGGTTTGAGATAATGCACGCCTAATTCTCTCTGGATTGTTTGCACCATAGGCTTGTGCGACGACAACTTGAACGCCAATTGCTATCCCTTTATATACTGCCCATATAATCCCTCTAACCCTAGTACTCAGACCCATAGCACCGATGGACTCAGAGCCAAGGTCACCTATCAGCTTCATCGAAACAATGCCCACTAACATTTCTAGGATACTTGAAATTAAAATGGGTATTAAAAAAGTTAGGATTTGCAATCTTATTTTTTCTGTTCTTCTGTCATTAACCGCATAAGTCACCTCTAATATTTCGTGTCCCTTAACAGTTTAGCAAATCCTTACCAACAAGCAAGCTTTATTTATTTTTACACTGAAAAGAATTTTTTTTGCGGTTTCTTAAATATTTGTTCATTTTTTATAGATTGACAATAGAAATAAATGTCTATAAAATGAAATAGACCCCCTAGGTAGGGGGGGTGTTCGTAAAATTACGGAACGCTCATTAATATGAGGTTCCCCTATTTAATACATTATATGAGGTGAAAAATGGAGAAAATCGTTATTATTGGTGGTGTCGCTGCTGGAGCAACAGCTGCAGCTAAAGCGAGAAGGCTTTCAGCGGACGCACAGATTACAATTTTAGAAGCTGGGGCAGATATTTCTTTTGCAAACTGTGGACTGCCTTACTATATCGGTGGCGATATAAAGAACAGATCAAAGTTGATCTTACAGAGTCCTGAAAGTTTTAAAGAACAATACAACACAGATGTGCATATCTTCACTGCTGCAACTGAAATTGACAGAGCAAACAAAGTCGTTCATACTTTAAACGCTAAAACTGGTGAAAAAAGAAGTTTTGAGTACACTAAGCTCATCTTAGCACAAGGTGGCAAGCCAATAGCACCACCACTTCCTGGTGCTGATCAAGATCATGTTTTCCAGCTTTGGACACTAGATGATATGGATCGAATCAACGCGTTCATTACAGATAAAAATCCTAAAACAGCGGTTGTCGTAGGTGGTGGCTTTATCGGTCTTGAAATGACCGAAGCTCTAGCAAAAAGAGGTATGAAGGTATCTGTTATTGAAATGATGCCACATGTAATGGGCATCATGGAAGCAGAAATCGCTGGCTTTATTCAAGAAGAATTAATGGCATATGGCGTTTCATTATATACAAATAAAGCTTTAGCTGAAGTTGGCAAATCAAATGTCATCTTAAAAGATGGTACAATTGTAGATGCAGATATGGTTTTAATGTCAATAGGCGTCAGACCGACTTTAAAGCTTGCTCAAGAATCAGGCTTAGCACTTGGTGAGGCTGGTGGATTACTTGTTGATTCTACTTTAAGAACTAGCGACGATAGCATATACGCTGCTGGAGACATGATCGAGCTTGAGCACAGAGTCCTTGGCAAAAAAGTAAGAATTCCACTTGCAGGCCCAGCAAACAGACAAGGAAGAATTGCTGCTGAAAATGCCTTTGGGTTAAAACATGAATATAAAGGTTCTATCGGTACTTCAATCGTTAGAGTATTTGAAGCAGTTGCTGGTACAACCGGTTTATCGCTTAAAGCAGCAAGAGCTGAAGGCATCAATGCCGACGCAATCGTCGTTCACAAAGAGCACCATACTTCTTATTATCCTGGTGCTGAAATGGTATCGGTCCTCGTGGTATATGATAAAGAAACAGGTACAATTATCGGTGGCCAAACTGCTGGTTATGAGGGTGCTGATAGAAGACTTGATGTTTTAGCAACAGCAATCGCTTCTAAACTTACAGTTTCTGATCTGTCAGATGTGGATTTCGCATATTCCCCACCACTTGGCAATGCAAATGATGCAATTAACATGGCATCTTATGTTGCCGAAAACAGAATGTCAGGTTTCTCACCTGCTTTAACAATCAGTGAGCTCGATGCTTTCCTTGAGGGCAAAAAAGCAACATGGATCGATTTAAGAGACGTTTTCTCATATGAAAAGGCACATGTTGAAGGCGCTATCAACTTACCTTTAGAAGTATTATCAAGTTCTATGGCATCACTTGATCCAAACAGCTTAATTTTAGTCTATGATCAAACGGGTAAAAAAGGTCATCAAGCCCTTAGAACACTTGTTGGTGCTGGTTTTACAAACGTCATCAACGTAAGTGGTGGTTTCATCAGCCTTTCAAATTATGTTAGAGCTTTAGCGCCTGTAAGCTTTGAACTTAAACTATCTGCACCTGAAGCGAAAACACTTGGTGAAGAAGCTGAAGTAGCGACAACTGAAGATCAAGAAGTCGTTGTAGAAACAACAAAAGAAGTATCTAACGAACCAATCATTATCGATGTAAGAACAGAAGAAGAGTTTGCATATGGCGCTTACCCAGGTGCAATCAACATTCCCCTAGATGAGCTAGAATCTCAAGTCGATGATTTAGGCCGCTCAGATCGTCAAATCACACTATACTGTGCATCAGGTGCAAGAAGTGCTTATGCCGTTCAAATTCTTAAAGCATATGGCTTCACAAACCTAGAAAATGGCGGAGGCTTAGCTAGAATGATGGCGAACTTAAGAAGAAATGCCTAAATCCATTCACTTAAAAAAAATAATATAAGTCTTTAAAGAAGAAAAGCCTGTCAAAATTTCCATAGCGGAATTAAGACAGGCTTTATTATTTGTTATCTAATGATTACATCCCTTTATGAAGGATTGGGGATAAGTGTTTGTAAAGAATCAATGTTAGTACTGAAAGAACTGCACCTTTAAATAAGTTAAAAGGCAAAATGCCAAGTAACACCAAATCCCAAACCGAATCAATATTATGGTTTACAGCAGTACCCATACCTACGATTGCATCAATTGGCATAAATGCTGTATAGAATGGAATTAAGACAAAATAGTTAGCAAGCGCACCAGTAATCGCCATTGTCACTGTACCTATTGCTAAACCGATGATTGCTGATTTTTTCGATTTATTTTTTTTGTAGATGAATGCTGCTGGAACGATGATTGCTGATCCTATCACAAAGTTTGCAAGTTCTCCAACACCACCGGTTGTCGTTTGTAATAAGTGTAAAATGTTTTTAACCGCTTCAATTGCAACACCAGCAAATGGTCCAAGTGCAAAAGCGCCAATTAATGCAGGTAAATCACTCACATCAATTTTTAAAAACGCTGGGAATATCGGAATTAATAATTCAAGTTGCATTAGTACAAATGCGATTACACTTAACATTGCTACTTTTGTCATTGTTGACACATTGAGTTTCTTTTTAGTTGTTGTCACCATTTCTAAAACCTCCTAATTATTGTCGTCGGATTTCCGACCAATTGTGTGTGGGGCTTCAGGGTATTTGTTTGTTGTTTAAAAGTAGTGCTAATAAAAAAAATACCCCTAAAGCTAGACTTCAGGGGTAAATGCATACACATCAAACATAAACCTCTTCTTCCATCCAGACTATAACTGTCGGCTCTGGAATTACACCAGATCAACCTTTCGGTTCGCGGGCTTTACCGCCGGTGGGGACTTACACCCCGCCCTGAAGATTCTTTATACTTAGAGTATAAACAACTCGTTTCAATTTGTCAACGGTTTCACACAGCAAATTCATCAACCAAAGATTTCTTTTGCTTAATAATTTTATGCTGCCAGCGCCCTGTGCTGTATATCCCTAGGCCGATTAAACACGTGATTAAATTGGAGAGAATCATCGCCCACCATATGGAATCTGGGCCAAAGCCGTTCAGATGACTGAGTGCAAAAACCATTGGAATTCTCAATCCCCATAATCTACCCATCATTAAAATCATTGCCGAAACAGTGTGGCCAGATCCTTGGAATGTCCCCACTAAAATCTGAAAAAATCCCATCAGCGGAATAGAGTAAATTATCATTTTAAGATAATTCGTGCCGCTGATGATCACCTGTGGATCATTGCTAAAAGCAGAGACGATTTGTCTTGAAAAAGGAAGCATAATTAAGCCGCCGACGACTAAAAAAGCGGTCGATAAATAGGTGCTATTTCTTACTGCCAATTTTGCACGACCCACATTATCTGCCCCTAAATTTTGACCTACTATTGTAGCTAGAGCACTTCCAATCCCCATAGCAGGCATCATGATCAAAGAGCTGATTCTATTACCAACTGCAAATGCGGTAAGAGTAATATCACCAAACGAAACTAGGAATACATTTAGTATCGTAAAGCCAAACGCCGTAGTCGCTTGGCCAGCAGAAGATGGAAAACCTATGCTGATAATCTTCGATAAAATTTCTTTGTTATATTTAAGGTGTGACAAAGTCAATTGCAGACTTTGCTTCGAACTAAACGTTGTGATGATACCGTACACCGCAAAAATACCCGTCGCAATAACAGTTGCAAGTGCTGCACCTTGAACTCCCATATCGAGAACAAATATAAAGATAGGATCTAATATGATGTTTGTCCCAACTGACAAAGCGCCAATAATCAGTGGCGATACCGTATCTCCTTGCCCTTGTTTGATCGCATTATAAGCATTGAGTAAAAATGTCGCTGGCATACCTAAAAACATAATACTTAAGTATGCGTATGAATTGTCATAAAGTTCACCTGTCGCCCCCATTGCCCTAATAATCATCGGTGCAAAGAAAAACCCAACAATACCGGAAACAATGGACAAGCCTAACATTAAAAAAATCGCTTGTCCTGCCGTTTGCTTTGCCTTTTCCTGCATGTGTGCGCCAATGTATTGCGCAATAATCGATGAAGTTGCAACCGCCATACCAATCCCAAAGGACATGATTAAAAAGATTAACGGCCATACAAACTGGATGCCAGCAACAGCATTTCCTGGAATTTTTGAAACAAAATAAGTATCTGTTAAATTGTAAATGGTATGAATAAAGTTATTGAGCATAATCGGAAGCGATAAAGTTAATATCACTTTTTTCATATCTCCATTAAGTATCATTTCCCTTTTCTGCAAAAAATCCATACTGCCCCCTGTATTATGTGCTAAATCCATTATAGCATTTATTTTTTCGCCACTCAAATATTTCGAGTCACAAAATATTTACAGATTCTTCTTAGATAAACCGTCAAAGTATGCGTGTTAGAAAAAATAAATGGTATAATAAAAATAGATGGTTGAACTTAAAACAAGGAGGCATATATGGTTGTCGGAAATTTTAACGAACTATTGGCATCAGAAATAACAAGTCCAGAGGCAAAAAATGCAGCTATGAAAGTACTCGTCTCACCAAAAGAAGGTTGGGAAGGTTACGTAATGCGTGTTATAGAGCTTGATAATGAAGGCTACTCTCCTAAACACCAACACAATTGGCCACATATTAATTATGTTATTGAGGGTAATGGCACTTTGCTAATCGGAGATACTTTACATGAACTTAAACCAGGCAGCTACGCATATGTACCTGCAAATACACTACATCAATTTTCAAATGTTGGTGAGGGGATGTTGAAATTCATCTGTATTGTACCTGAAGAAGGGCATAAATAAGCATCTGCTTAAGATCCCAATATTAAAGCCAATCTTAAAGGGCAGTTATAATACCACACCTTGTACTGGTTTTTTCACTACAAGCGGTGTTATAACTGCCCTTAACAATTGCCATAGTAAATATTTCAAATCACCCATCCACTCTAATTTCAATGTATCAATATAACTTAAAGATAAAAATACAAACTATCTATCAAGTAATAAATCTCATGTTGAGTCGCTAGCTTTAAGATATACCTTTTTAATAGCTCAAGCTGATGTTCAAAATCAACTTCTTTATTATCCAATCGAGCAACAAGCTTCTCGTATTGTTTTACCTCCTTCGCACCGGCAACCTCTCTAAAATATCCCCAGACATGTTGAAGCGCATTGATTACTCTTCCGTATTCTAGACGCTCCTTCAGAGCACTTTCTATCCATCTATAAAATGCAGTCGCCGGATAACCATTTTTATCCTTTAACAAATTTCTAATTTCATTATAGGCTTTGGGAGAACGTTCTAAGACAAAGTATTTATATCTTTCCCATTCTTTTTCTAACGTGCTTATTTTATTATTCTCTGACAAAGTATTGATACATTTCAAAGCAGAAAGGTTCTTATCCTTCACTTCCAACATGATATCAGGTTTCACATCACCCAAATTGGCAATAAAGTTTAAAAATGTATCCAAATAAATGGTGTCGGTATGCGCACCCAATCGTTTGTTTTCCGCCTGCTGAGAGTAGTGAATTTTGGGTACACCATCAATCGGTCGCCAGGTGTTTGCAGCTCGATCAATCCAGATACGATCAGGCACATTTGAATCCGAAGGGTTAACCCAGTTGTGGAGATTATCGTATACAACTGGTACTTCAAGTGCCTCTCCCAGTTCAAGCACATCTGAAATCGCATACAGTTTGTCGTCATTTTCGATGATCAATCTTCTTTTTATCGAATCTGATAGCGTCTTATAGACCCTTTTAAATCGTTCTTTTGCCTCTGGTTTGTTACCATATATCCCACCAATATGTAAGATAATCTTATGAGAAGCAGGAACGCCAAGTGTATCTAAAAATCTTGCATGATATTCAAGGTCAACTATTGCCCTCTTCACGACCTCTCCATCAGGCGAGTTTAATACCGTATACTGCCCCGGATGCATAGAAACTCTAATATCTTCTTTTAAGATAAAATCACCAATTTCTTTTAGTTCCGCTTCAAAAATCTGCCACCATTCCAACTGATTGACTGGACTTGAGCCAAAAGGTATAATGTCCGAGCTAATTCTCATCATTCGAATGCCATGCTCAACATCGTATTCCAGCATCCTTTTTAGTACCTTTAAATTATGACGAATTAGGTCAATAAGATGATCTTCTGTTGCGTTCTTCTGTGTGCAACTTTTAAGTGCAGTATCTCTAACACCAACGGTGAGGCAGGCATATCCTATTCTCATTTTCGATCTCCCATATAGATTTATTATATTGTCAGCGACTTGATGTGTAGTTACCGAGTTGCTTCAAGATCAAGGAAATAAGAAAGCCTGCATTCACAGCGTATTAACACGTAAGAAGGCAGACTTTTGAAGTTAACGCAACTATTGGCGTTTGTCGTCAAGCTGACCTGTCGAAGGAACCTTCAACAGGTTGTTTATACCACAATCTATATGGTTTAAAACTTTGCAATATCAGTTCTATAATTCATCTTATCAAACTGAATCTTTGATACATTTTGATAAGCGAGTGTTCTTGCAGCATTAAGTGTTTTCGCCTTTGCAGTCACACCTAAAACTCTTCCGCCGTTTGTCACAATATTCCCATCAGAATCGAATTTTGTTCCGCAGTGATAAACCACTACTGATTCAGACATCGATTCGAGACCTGAGATCACTTTATTTTTCTCATAATCTGCTGGATAGCCACCAGAAGCCATTATGACACAAACTGCTGATTCTGCCGTCCATTTGAGGTCTATCTGAGAAAGACGTTTTTCCAATACGGCATCGATCACATCTAAAAGATCATTTTCCATACGACAAAGCGTCACTTCCGTTTCAGGGTCGCCCATACGTACGTTGTATTCTAATACGTTTATATCATCCCCATCTATCATAATACCGACAAAAAGAATCCCTTTAAAGTCGATATCATCCTTTTTAATACCCATGATAAATGGGTTAAGAATCTCATTTTGTATGCGATCCATCCATGACGCATCGATGATCTGACTTGGTGAATAAGTGCCCATTCCCCCAGTGTTTAAGCCTTCATCACCATCCAAAGCTTTCTTATAATCTTGTGCAGGTGCCATCGGCAATATCGTATCGCCATCCACAAAGCAAAGAATGGATGCTTCAATCCCTTTTAAAAAAGCCTCAATCACAACTTTAGTACCTGAGTTACCAAAAATTCTATGTTCCATCATCTCTGACAGAGCGGTTTCAGCTTCTTCCTTTGTTCCTGCTATAATAACACCTTTGCCAGCTGCAAGACCATCCGCTTTTATCACTACTGGATAAGTAAATCGACTTAGCGCTTCAAGTGCAGATGCATAATTCACATGCGTTTCTGATTTAGCCGTTGGGATATTATGTCTTTGTAAAAAAGCTTTTGTAAAATCCTTACTACCTTCAAATTGTGATGCATATCTTTTAGGACCAAAAATCCTTAGTCCCTCAGCTTCAAATAAATCTACAATTCCCATAACGAGAGGTAATTCTGGTCCTACAATGGTCAAATCTATCTTTTCAGTCACCGCATATGAAAGCAAACCTTCTAAATCATCCACTGCTAAAGGGACGCAAGTTGCAACATTAACCATTCCTGCATTTCCTGGTGCAACAAACAATTCTGGTTGCCTTTCGCTTTGACTCAATTTATATGCTATTGCGTGTTCACGACCACCGCTGCCAATAATTAATATCTTCATTACGACCTCCGATTAGTGCTTAAAGTGTCTCATACCAGTAAAAACCATCGTCATACCGTATTTGTTAGCTTCTTCGATAACTTCTTGGTCTCTAACAGACCCACCCGGTTGAATAATCGCTGAGATACCAGCTTCTGCAGCTGCTTTAATGGCATCAGCAAATGGGAAAAACGCATCAGAGGCTAAAACAGCACCTTTCACAGGGAAATTGGATTGACGAATGGCATTTTCAGTTGCCCAAACACGGCTAACTTGACCTTGCCCGATTCCCAGCGTTTGACCATCACGTGTAATGGCAATTGCATTTGATTTGGCATGCTTAACTACCTTCCATGCGAAAGTCAGTTCCTCGATTTCTTTTTTTGTTGGAATTCTATCCGTTACCACTTGAAGCTCACCTTCAAATAAGCTATGATCCACTTCTTGAACCAATAACCCGCCAAGTGTTTTTTTCATATCCAGTTGATTGGCTGTCTTTTCCATCATTGACGCTAATTTCAATATGCGTAGATTTTTCTTTTTCATAAGAACTTCTAATGCGTCTTCATCAAAATCAGGGGCAATAACGATTTCTAAAAATGTTTCATTCATTTTTTCAGCCGTTTGCATATCGACTTTTCTATTGAGTGCCACAATCCCACCAAAGATAGATACTGGATCACAGTCGTAAGCTTTCGTGTAAGCATGTAATAAGTCAAATCCTGTACCTACGCCACAAGGACTTGAATGCTTCACTGCAACCACTGCTGGTTTTTCACCAAACTCTTTGACGAGTGCAAGTGCGCCGCCAACATCATTGATGTTGTTAAATGAAAGCTCTTTCCCGTGAAGCTGTACTGCTTCGGATAAGGTGCCTTTTGTATCGAGAACTTCTTTATAAAAAGATGCCTTTTGATGTGGGTTTTCACCATATCTTAAATCTTGGGCTTTTTCATAGGTGACTGTAAATGTCTTTGTAAAAGGCGTTTTATTAGCATGTTTCATTAAATACTCAGCAATCATCGCATCGTAATAAGCCGTATGCTGAAATACCTTTAATGCCAAATCGTATTTCATTTCATAAGGGACTTCACCGTCTTCTCGAATCGCGTCAATTACAGCAGTGTAATCCTCAGGGTCAATAACAACGACCACATCTCTATGATTTTTTGCTGCAGATCTCAGCATCGTCGGTCCACCGATATCGATATTTTCCACTGCATCCTCAAAAGCAACGTTTGGCTTTTGAA
>DJWQ01000001.1:34589-37955 GCA_002441045.1 Firmicutes bacterium UBA6226
CCGTCTAAACACTCTTCAAAGCCTGTGATTTCGCTGATGTTTTTTACTGGTATCCCTGCATTTTTAATACTTTGCTCAGTACCACCAGTTGAGACCAGCTCTATTCCTAATTCATGAAAAGCACTAGCCAACTCAACGATACCTGTTTTATCCGAAACGCTTAACAAAGCTCTTTTTTTCATTACTTTCACCTTTTCTCGCCACAAGGCTTAATTTAATAGCTAATTTCCAATTAAAACAACACCCTCTTGAATGTCTTTAACCGTCTTGACTATAAGTCGGTGTTCCTCTCTTAACACTCTCTGAGCCAAGGTTTCAGGCGTATCACCTTCTTTGACCTCGATCTGAGCTTGATAGATGATGCGACCTGTATCCACGCCATTATCGACAAAATGTGTCGTCGCTCCACTGTATTTTTCGCCAGCTGCAATAACAGCTTCATGTACTTTAGCACCATAATATCCCTGACCACCATACTTTGGCAGCAAAGAAGGATGTATATTGATTATTCTACCTTTGAAAGCTTCTATAAAGCTTTCATCTAGAATAGCTAAATAACCTGCAAGGACGATCAGATCAACATTATACTGCTTCAAACGCTGAATCATCAGTCTGGTTCGCTCCTTTGCATCTGGAAAATTNNACACACTTTATCGAGGTTTGATTCAGTTCATCTTGAAGTGCATCGATGATGGCTTGTAAATTTGATCCACCACCCGATACCAGCACTGCTATATTTAAGCGTTCCATAAAGTTACGCCCTTTTCTCCTTCGATTACTTCACCGATGACTGAAACCGTTTCACCTTGCTCTGTTAGCAATTGAACCGTTTTGTCAACATCACTTGCATCGACGATCACGATAAAGCCAACACCCATATTAAAGGTGCCATATAAGTCTTCTTGATCGATGTTACCTACTTTTTCGATATAATCAAAAATTGCTGGTTTTGTCCAAGAGCCTAACTTTATTTTAGCGTTTTGACCTTCTGAAAGCACTCGTGGAATATTTTCATAGAAGCCACCACCAGTCATGTGTACCATACCTTTAATATTCACCTCTGATAAAAGCTTCAGGATTGGTTTCACATAGATTTTAGTTGGCTCTATCAGCGCCTTTCCTAAAGTCATGCTCAATTCAGGAATAAATGTCTCTACGGACAATCCCAATTGATCAAAGAAGAGTTTTCTAACGAGTGAATATCCATTTGAATGAATGCCACTCGACTGAAGTCCAAGGATGACATCACCTGATTTTATACTAGCTCCAGTGATGATTTTCTCTTCATCGACGACACCTACTGCAAAGCCAGCCATATCATATTCGCCTTCACCATAAAAACCTGGCATTTCAGCTGTTTCTCCACCTAACAAAGGCATTGCAGCGAGCTTACAGCCATCAGTAATCCCTTTGACGATTTGCTCAGCACTTTCTGCATTGAGCTTACCTGTTGCTAAGTAGTCTAAAAAGAAAAGTGGCATAGCCCCTTGGCAAAGGATATCATTAACACACATCGCTACCAAGTCTTGACCCACAGTATCATGCTTGTCCATCATAAAAGCAAGCTTTAATTTTGTACCAACACCGTCTGTTCCAGCAACTAGTACAGGACTTTTGTAGCTACCACTTAATCGCAATAAACCACCAAAGTTTCCCAGATCACCGATAACATCATCATTATAAGTCTCTTTAACGTGCTTTTTCATTAGTTCCACCGCTCTAGCGCCTTCTTTGACGTCCACACCAGAAGCTGCGTAGGTTAATTTATCTTTTGACATCGTCTTAACATCCTCTTTTCGCTATTTTCGTTCGCGTTTACTCAAACATAAACTTATTTGCTTCTTCTGGCACTTCCATAGGATAATCGCCATCAAAACAAGCTGTACAAAGACCACAAGGTTTAAAGTCAATAGACTTCTTAAGACCTGCATCACTTAAAAATGCCAAACTATCTGCACCAATCATCTCACAAATCTCGTCTATCGTATGGATTGCACCAATTAATTGTTGTCTATTTGGCGTATCGATCCCGAAATAGCAAGGATGCTTGACAGGCGGAGAGCTTACTCTTACATGAACCTCAGAAGCACCAGCCGCTTTCAGCATGTTTATGATCCGCTTGCTTGTCGTCCCTCTTACGATGGAATCATCTATCAAAATCAGTCTTTTACCTTCAATATTTCTTTTCATAACATTGAGTTTAAGTCTAACCGCGAGCTCTCTTGATTTTTGATCAGGCTGAATGAACGTTCTACCCATATATTTATTCTTAATTAATCCTGTGTTATAAGGAATTCCAGATTCTTCAGCATAACCGATAGCTGCAGCAATACCAGAATCCGGCACAGCGATAACCATATCAGCATCAACAGGATATTCTCTCGCTAAAATTCTTCCAGACTCAACACGCGTTTCATAGACACTTTTACCATCTATGATACTATCCGGTCTTGCAAAGTAAACGTATTCGAATGCACATATCGCTTTTTTATGACCCTCAGCGAAGAAAATTGATTCTACACCCTCATCACTAATGATTACGATTTCACCAGGTTCTACATCTCTAACAAACTCTGCGCCCACAACATCGTGCGCACACGATTCTGATGCAAGTACATAGCCACCTTCAGGTAACTTTGCAAGAGAAAGTGGTCTTAAGCCATTTGGGTCTCTCACACCGATCAGCATATGATCGATGACGATGGTCAGTGCGTACGAACCTTTAATTTCCTTAACCGACTCAACAACCGCTTCTTTCATACCTAAGCTGTAGTTTTTCGCGATTAGATTTGCGATCACTTCTGAGTCAATAGAAGTTTGAAAGATCGAGCCTTCATCTTCAAGGCGATTTCTGATTTCCACCGCATTAACCAAGTTGCCGTTATGAGCAAGAGCGATACTTCCCCCCTTGTATCTAACCACAAGAGGTTGTGCATTTGAAACATAACTGTCGCCTGTGGTACTGTATCTAACATGACCGATACCGATATCTGCTGGTAAACGATCGAGTATTTCATTGTCGAAAACTTCTTGGACCAAACCCATTTCTTTATAATATTGCATTTTGTCGTTTTTAAGAACTGCAATCCCCGCACTTTCTTGACCTCTGTGTTGAAGTGCAATTAGGCCGAAACAAAGCATGTGTGAAATCCCACTAACACCTGGTGCATGAATCCCGATAACACCACACTCTTCGCTAAGTTTGTCCATCTTTAAAAAATCATCCATTAATTTGCCTCCGCCTGATTAGGCTTGAATTCTACTTAAAACTTCTTGATAAGTTTGCTCTACATCGCCAAGATCTCTTCTAAAACGGTCTTTATCCATTTTTTTGTTTGTTTCTGCATCCCAAAGTCTGCAAGTATC
>DJWQ01000109.1 GCA_002441045.1 Firmicutes bacterium UBA6226
GATAGTGTTTTTATTTCTGAATTTTTCCCATGTGAAAGACTCAGTGGTGACTTTTTTGATCATTATCGTGTTGACGAGGATAATGTTGCATTTTATCTGATGGACGTATCCGGACATGGTATTCCAGCAGCACTTTTAACGATGTTCAGTGGCAATCATTTAAGATCAAATGATAAAAATCTACAAAGATATTTTGGTTTGAAGCCAGATCAAGTATTAACTCAGTTCTATAATGAGTTTAATAAAATGAACTTTCCAGATGAAATGCATATGGTTCTAATATATGCGACTATGAATTTAAGCACAAAAATGTTAACATATTGTTCAGCGGGGTTAAATTGCAGTCCAATTCGTCTTAAGAAAAATGGAAAAATCGAGCTTTTAGACAAAAGTGAAGGTTTTCCAATTTGCAAGTTACTAAACGAAGTAGAAGTTGAATTTAAAAGTGAGCGAATTAAACTAGATAAGGGCGATCGATTGTTGTTTTTCACAGATGGATTGATCGACAATAAAAAAAATAATACGTATCATTATGATGAATTGATTGAACTTTTACAAACACATCAGCATTATTCAATGGAAGCGCTCAATGCTTTGATCGTAGAGAGAATAAAACCATTCAAGCATGAATTGAACGATGACATCACCTACATTCTATTGGAAGTGTAGTTCTATTGACGGGTATAGACATAAGAATTATAATTATTTTTGAAAGAAAACAAAAATTGGGTAGGGTGACTATGAAAGATATTATTGTCTTAAAAGACTTGGAACAAATCAAAGCAATATCTCAACAGTACAGACTTGACATTATTGAAGCGTTTGACAGTAAAGCAAAAACAGCAAAACAGATTGCCGAAATGTTAGACGAACCACATGGTAGAGTAAATTATCACATTAAGATTTTGGAGAAAGTGGGCATAATTGAGCTCGTTCAAGAAGTGACGAAATATGGTGTTGTGGAGAAATACTATTGTCCAGTTGCTTATAAGATAATCATTGATTCTAGTGCAGTTACTTTAGACGATGAAATGTCAGATTCAATCAGCAATGTATCTGTAGCTTTCTTTGAAGGGATATCAAGAGATTTCTATGAATCAGTAGAAAACTATACTGGTGGTATTACAAGGAAAGTGGCACATTATAGTGATTACTTTCTTACAGAAGCGGAAGCTAAAGAATTGAATGAAAAAATTACAAATATGATTGATGCGTATTTAGAAGATAAAACTGAGCCAAGAGAAGGTGCTCAAAGACATTCTTTGGCAAAAATGGTATTTCCAATGCCTGACAAGGAATAGGAGAATTAAATGGTGTTTCGGAAATTCGCAAAAAGCGTTCTTCCTTTTTTAATGATTATTTTTATTTTAGTTGGCTGTACGCCAAAAACAACTAAAAATGACATCCCTAAAACAACAGCAACAGATCCTGTCAATCAGGAGATTTTTTCGAATCCAGCAGTTTCAAGGTCCAATGTTTTAGTAGTAGGTGTCGATGATATAGAAGGTTTGTTTAATCCACTTTATAGCTCTAAAGCCGTTGAATACTGGGTCAATGATCTTGTTTTTAATGGCTTATTTGCGTTTGATAAGTCGGGGAATTCAGAAGAAGTATTAGCAGAAAGCTATACCCTTTCAGAGGATGAGAAAACGGTAAATGTCATTTTAAAACCTGATATTTTATTTCAAGACGGCACAAAACTCATAGCAAGCGATGTGGTTTTCACGTATTCAATGGTTCTTGATGAAGGGTATAATGGGTTTTATCAAGAGGTTAAGGATCATTTGGTTTCAGTAGAGGCAATTTCAGAAACTGAGGTGGTTTTTAATTTTAGATCCAATGCGGGGGATAATTTAAAATCATTAGAGATTCCAATTCTATCTGAAAAGTACTACAAAGCAGAGGATTTTAATACGTTTATAACGACTTATAAAGAGCCAATGGGCACTGGGCTATTTAAGTTTGAGGACTATAACTCTGGTGAAAGCTTGAGTCTATCAGTTAGCACTAATACGACGCAGAGGATACCGAAGTTACAGGGCATTGTAATTAAGCAGTTAAATGAGACGCAAGCCAAAGCTGAATTTGCAGAAGGAAAAATTGATCTTTTTAGACTTTCTGCTGATAGAGCTTCAGTTGTTGATATTAAAGCGCTACCTTTTGGACAAGTGATGACGCAAGGTACAAATACGTCTATGTTCATCGGATTAAATCTTCAAGATACGTTATTTTCTGATGAGAAGATAAGAAGGGCTCTAATAATAGGACTGGATCGTCAATCCTTTGTTCAGTCGGAATGGGAAGGCTATGCCGAGGTGATTAACTTTATGGCCGTAGACAATTCCGAATATGCGATGGATGCGCAACAGCTAAATCCTTATACCTATGATTTCGATAAGGCATCAGAATTATTAGACGCATCTGGATGGAAAGACATCGATGGTGACGGATTTAGAGAGAAAAATGGAGAGCGAATGAAAGTTACCTATGTCGTCTTTCCAGAGCTAAGCTGGTCTTATAATCTCGCTCAAAAGGTGCAAAGTGATTGGCGTAAATTGGGGATTGAAGTGGTGCTTCAGTACCTTGACTATCAAACGATGATGTCACAACTTTTAGAGGGAACCACACCTCAAATGTGGAACCTAGCTTGGCAGATCAGGTCGTATGAGAACCCAGAAGTACTGTTTTCAAGTTCGGAAACAGGACTATATAACTTTGGTGGTTATAATAACTCTATCGCACAGTCATTATTTGATAAGCTTCATGAAGTGAACTCTAATTATGAGAGAGAAGTTTATTTTATTGAATGGCACCAGCTTCAAAATGAGACGTTACCGGTTATTCCTATCGCAAGAATGAAATCTGTATGGGCGTATAATAGTCGCGTAAAGAACCTGACGATAGATGCTTATGGATCGTGGACAGGTAAAATTAGCAATATCGAAGTTGAGGTGCTACAGTGATGCAGATCGATGAGTATGAATTAATTAAGCTAGAATTTGATGCCCTGATGATTAAACATTGGGGCATTATTTTAATAAAAGATGGCAAATGTATGAACAGTACCATTACTGAAATTTCAAAGACGCTTAAAAGTATTGGAACTGGGACGATCATTTCATGTGCGATTCCTTATCAATTAACAACCGACCATTCAAGACCAAGTTCATCTTTTGGGCGCGTTGAGTCATTTGCTTGGGGTTTTGATTATCATACTGAGGTAAAAAAAATACTGCGTCCATTAATTGACAAATTAGAAGAAACCTTCAACTTGTGCCCTGAAACGGTTCATACCTTTGTAGACATTTCGCCCTATGACGATCGCGAGATAGGGTACCTTTCGGGATTGGGGTCTCTCGGAAAAAATCACTTATTGATTCATCCTGAATTAGGAACACGTTTTTTTATTGGGTATATCGTTATTAAAGAGAAAAATCTTTTTAATCATTTACCGTCACATCAAGTGTTATATCCGAAATACGATGTACGCTGCAAAGTGTGTAATAAATGTGTTTCAGCTTGCCCGACACAGGTCTGTGGGTTTGGTGTTACAGATCGATACGCTTGTCTTTCTGCTTTAACGCAAACCAAGGACGAAATTTCACAATCTCATCGAGGATTGTTTAAGATACGTCTATATGGCTGTAGTATCTGTCAAGAGGTATGTCCTGCAAATTCAGAGGGAGATTATACACCAATCCTTTCGTCAGAAATACCAAACTGGGTAGATTTGTTTGAACTGTTAAAGATAAATAATAAGATGTTCAAAGAAAAGTATGGTCATATGGGATTCGCGTGGCGTTCGCTTTGGGTTTATAAAAGAAATGCGCTTTTAATTCTTGGCAACTCAAAATCACAAGAAGTCTATCATCAGTTATTAGGGTTTTCAGAACTTACAATGGATGAAAAACTCGGAGAATATTACAATTGGGCAATAAATAGTCTTTGTGTTTCCACCGCGGACAGTTAGTGATATACTAAAATCGTAAATCACATATTTGGGAGGGTTACAATGTCAAATGTACATGAATTAAAGTACTTGCAAGATCAAGTTGAAGAACTTAAAGATCAAGGCGTTTACCGTGTTTTACCTATTCTTGAAGGTGCAAACGAGCCAGAGTGTATGCTCAATGGTAAACAAGTGATTAACTTATCTTCTAACAATTATCTAGGATTTGCAAATCATCCACAATTAAAAAAAGCCGCTATAGAAGCAGTTGAAAAATATGGTGTTGGTTCTGGTGCAGTAAGAACAATTATCGGAAATATGGATATACATGAGCAATTAGAAGTAGAACTCGCTAAATTCAAAAGAGAAGAAGCCGTTATGGTTTTCCAATCAGGCTTTAACTGTAATGCTGGTGCAATCCAAGCCATTACAAATAAAGGTGATTTAATCATCTCTGATGAGCTTAACCATGCGAGTATCATCGATGGTGTTAAATTATCTAAAGCAGACAAGGCAGTCTATAAACATAGCGATATGGCTGATTTAGAAAGAGTATTAAAAGAAAAAAGAGGACAATATACAAATTGTCTTATCATAACAGATGGTGTTTTCAGTATGGATGGCGATATTGCTAAATTGCCTGAAATTGTAGAACTGGCTGAAAAATATGAGTGTATGACTTATGTTGATGACGCGCATGGTTCAGGCGTTTTAGGTGAGAACGGTAGAGGAACGGTTGATCATTTCCACTTACATGGTAGAATCGACTTTTCAATTGGAACACTTTCAAAAGCAATCGGCGTTATTGGCGGCTACGTCGCTGGTAGTAAAGTCATGAAAGAATGGCTACTTCACAGAGGAAGACCACTTTTATTTAGTACTTCGTTGCCACCAGCTGCTGTAGGTGCGATCACCGAAGCGGTTAAGCTATTAAGTTCAACAACTGAGTATACAGATCGCCTTTGGTCAAATGCCAAGTTTTTCAAAGCCGAATTAGGTAAACTTGGATTTAACACAGGTGCTAGCGAAACCCCTATTACACCAGTAATCATAGGCGATGAAGCGCAAACAGTGGCATTTTCTAAACGTATGTTAGAATTAGGTGTTTTCGTTTCTCCAATCGTATTCCCAACTGTACCAAAAGGAACGGGTAGAGTACGTTGTATGGTTACAGCAGCACATACAGAAGAACAACTTACAAGAGCAGTACAGATTTTTGAGCAGGTTGGCAAAGAGATGTCACTATTATAAATATAAAAAGCATTCCTTATATGAAGATGAAACTTCGATTTGGAATGCTTTTCTTATTTAGAAAATTGATTTTAAGTGACAGGCATGGGTATAATGGAAATAGTTTTACATACAAAATGCTTTGGTTGATAAAAGTTGTTTATTAATAAGTGTGACATATGTATAATAGAATATATATCTAAAGGTCGCATTGTAGGTCAATGCTGTCAAATAAAAAATGGAGGATGCTTACGTTATGGAAAATAAACAAGGTATTTTACTCGAAAGCGGTACAGGCGAAGTTGAAATACTTCATTTTACAGTTGCAGGGGTACATTATGCAATTAATGTCGTAAAAGTAAAAGAGTTACTACAGATAGAAAATATCGCTAAAATACCAAACTCACATCCAGCAGTATCGGGAATTTCTCTGATTCGCGGAGAAATGATTTCCATAGTGGATTTACTCTACGTGTTAGAAAATCAGAAAAATCCAAATGTAAAAAACAGCATGACTTTAGTGTGTGAGTTTAATAAAATCAAAGTGGGCTTCGCGATTGAAACGGTTCTAGGTATCAATAGAATTGGCTGGAATGCAATTAACAAACCAGACGACTTAACGTCCAATTCATTGATTATTGGCAATATCAACCTTAATGATCAAATTATTATGTTATTAGATTTTGAAAAAATTGTTATGGACATTAACCCAAATACAGGGATAAATATGGATCGAATTAAAGAAATCGAAGTTAAAGATCGCTCTAAAATCAAGGTTGCGCTTGCAGATGATTCTCCAATGATTCGTAAAGTATTACTTGATACGCTTACAAAAGCTGGGTTTATGAATTTGAAATTTTTTGACGACGGTATGCAAACTCTAGAATATTTGACCATGCTAGCTGAAAAGAAGGGCGAAGCATATAAAAATGACATTGATCTTCTCATTACAGACATAGAGATGCCTCAACTTGATGGACATGCATTAACAAGAAGAATTAAAGAACATAAAATTCTTAAAACATTACCAATAATCATCTTCTCTTCTTTGATTACGGATGATCTCTTACACAAAGGTGAAGCAGTGGGGGCCGATGCACAAATGAGTAAACCTGAGATAGAAAATCTTGTAAAACTCATCGATCAACTGTTAAATATTACAAAATAATTTATACGTCTCAAACGCAGCACTACAAAGTGTTGCGTTTTTTATTTTTTTTTGGTGTTGACGATAAAATAAGTATAAAGTATAATAAATCGAGTGAAAAGTTTAATGATAGTAAACTTAAAATTTACTGATAAATTATAAAAAATATTGATAAGGAGGGCTTGTTGTGCAGATTGGTGAAAAGATAAAACGTCTCAGATTAGAAAACAATCTTACACAGGAAGAGCTAGCGGATCGCTGTGAGTTATCTAAGGGATTTATCTCTCAATTAGAACGCGATATGACTTCGCCGTCCATAGCCAGCCTCGTGGATATTCTAGAGAGTTTAGGAACGAATCTTCAATCGTTCTTTAGTGAAACCGTTGAAGAAAAAATCGTATTTAGGACTGAAGATTTCTTTGAAAAAGAAAACGAAGAAATCGGTTATAAATTAGAATGGATTATTCCAAATGCCCAGAAAAATATGATGGAACCTATTTTGCTGACGCTAGCCCCAAACGGTGCATACGATGAACACGAGCCGCACGTTGGTGAAGAATTTGGATATGTCTTATCAGGATCAGTCGTCATAAGACTTGGCAGTAAGAAATACGTTGCTAAGGCGGGCGATTCTTTTTATTACAAGGCAAATAAAGGACATGAAATTGTAAATAAAGGGAAAAGGGAAGCGGTTCTATTGATGGTGGGAACCCCTCCTAATTTCTAGCATCTGGAGGGAATCATGAGCGATAAAATCGTAAAAGGACTAAATATTACAAAAGAATTCAATGGTGTTCCTGTAGTTAAAAACATTGATTTTTGGGTTAAGAAAAATCAGTTTCTAACGATACTTGGACCAAGTGGTTGTGGAAAAACGACGACGCTTAGAATGATCGCTGGATTCGAAACGCCAACTTCAGGCCAACTTTATTTTGAAGGAAAAGAAATTACTAATGTTCCTCCATACATGAGACAAATCAATACCGTTTTCCAAAAATACGCATTATTTCCACATATGAATATCTATGAAAATATTGCATTTGGATTGCGTATTAAAAAGACCAGTGAAAAAGAGGTGGCAACTAAAGTAGCAAAAATGCTCGAGCTTGTTAATTTAAGTGGCTTTGAAAAGAGAAGTGTCAATTCGCTTTCAGGCGGTCAACAGCAAAGGATTGCTATTGCAAGAGCGCTTGTTAATGAACCTAAAGTTTTACTTTTAGACGAGCCACTTGGCGCGCTTGATTTAAAGTTGAGAAAAGAAATGCAAATAGAGCTTAAGAATATGCAAAAAGAGTTAGGGATTACTTTCGTTTATGTCACACATGATCAAGAGGAAGCACTGACCATGTCAGACAAAATAATTATCATGAATCAAGGAGAAATACAACAAATTGGTTCTCCTACTGATATTTACAATGAGCCTGAGAATGCGTTTGTTGCTGACTTTATAGGTGAGAGTAATATCTTTGATGGTGTGATGCACGAGGACTTCAAAGTTAGTTTCTGCGAAAGAGAGTTTGTATGCGTGGATAAAGGCTTTGATAGAAACGAAAGAGTAGATGTCGTCGTACGCCCTGAAGATGTGAGACTAGTGGCGAAAAGTGAAGGTCTTTTGACTGGTATCGTTAAGTCAGTTGTATTTAAAGGTGTACATTATGAAATGCTCGTTGCTGAAAATGATCGTGAATGGATGGTACATAGCACAACTATGGAGCGAGAAGGCACTGAAGTGGGACTGTTTATGACACCAGATGACATTCACATAATGTGTAAGGAGGGGTAAGAATGATAAAAAGGCTTGCCTCTGGACCCTATCTATTTTGGTTAATTATGTTTATTGTCGTGCCACTTTTGATGGTGTTTGGTTATAGTATCATCCAAACAGATGGCGACGGCAATTTATCTATTACTTTTTCAAATTTTGCACGTGCATTTGATCCAATCTATATCACCGTATTAGGACGATCACTTAAGATAGCGCTTGAAGCAACTGCTATTTGCTTGTTATTAGGTTATCCAATGGCAATGATTTTAGCAAAAATGAACATTAAATATAGAACCTTTGCAGTTATGATGTTTGTTGTTCCAATGTGGATGAATTTTTTACTTAGAACTTATGCTTGGATGACCATCCTAGGCAAAAATGGTGTTTTGAACGGGATATTATCTTTTTTCGGTTTACCTCAAGTGCAGTTTCTCTACTCAGAAGGTGCTGTATTACTAGGCATGGTATACAACTTTTTACCTTTTATGGTGTTGCCGATTTATACGGTTTTGATGAAGATGGATTCTAGCTTAATTGAAGCTGCAGAAGATCTAGGTGGCAATAAGGTCACTGTATTTTCTAAAGTGATTTTACCGTTATCGATTCCTGGCGTTTTATCGGGTGTATCCATGGTATTTATGCCGGCGGTTAGTACCTTCGTTATTTCTAACTTACTTTACGGTGGACAGTACATGTTAATCGGTAACTTAATTGAACAGCAATATCTCGTCGTCAACGATTGGAACTTTGGTTCTGCTGTCGCAATGATTCTCATGGCTCTGATCTTAATCTCCATGGCTGTTATGAATAAAGTCGGTGGGGATAATCCGGAAGATAGGGGGACAGGACTATGGTAGGAAAATGGCTAAAACGTTTTTATACAACACTCATGTTTGGTTTCCTTTATGCACCGATAGCTGTACTAGCAGTATTTTCATTTAATGATTCAAAATCTACTGCAAAGTGGGGTGGATTTACGTTTGATTGGTATAAAAGTCTCTTTCAAAATGATTTGATAATGCGCTCACTCTATTACACCATTTTGGTTGCAATTGTAGCAGCCGCTATTTCAACTGTCATTGGAACTTTTGCTGCTTTTGGTTTGTTCTATATGAAGCCACTCAAACAAAAAGTACTTTTAAATGTCAATTCATTACCGATTTTAAATCCAGATATCGTTACAGGGATCTCTTTAATGACACTGTTTGTAGCATTAAATATTAAACTTGGTCTGTTAACGATGATTATTGCACATGTGACCTTCTGTATTCCTTATGTGGTACTCTCAGTATTACCTAAGTTCAAACAGATGCCGAGTGAGATGTTAGAAGCAGCTATGGACTTAGGTGCAACTCCTTGGTATGCGTTCAGAAAAGTCATCTATCCTGAGATTAAACCGGGGATTATCACAGGAGCTCTTATTGCATTTACATTATCGATAGACGATTTCGTTATCAGTTTCTTTAATACTGGGAACGGTGTAAGTAACTTATCGATTGCGATTTATTCTATGGCAAGAAGAGGCATTAAACCTGAAATTAACGCACTTTCCACTTTAATGTTTTTAACAGTTTTAATACTGTTATTAATACTCAATAAGAGAACAAAAATTGAAGAAATCTGATAAGCGGTTTTTATAAATTCAACATACAATCAGCTTGGTTGTGTGGGTTTATCAAAGATGAAGTTCGCTTACAGAAGATTAAGAAGGGAGAATGATAATGAAAAGAGTTTTAGCAATTTTATTAATGGTCGTACTCGTCAGCAGTTTGTTTACTGGCTGTAAGAAAGATGATCAAGTCGTATTAAATGTTTACAACTGGGGCGATTATATAGATGAGGATATCTTCGATACCTTTGAAGAAGAAACGGGAATCAAAATAAACTATGAAACATATGCGACAAACGAAGAAATGTACACTAAAATTAAGAAGGGTGGCACACAATACGACATCGCTATTCCTTCTGACTATATGATTGAAAAAATGATCAAAGAAGATTTAGTCGAGCCACTTGACTTAACTAAAATTCCGAATTATGCTAATATAAATGATAGGTTTAAAAACCTAGATTTTGACCCTAACAATGAGTATTCAGTACCGTATTTTTGGGGGACTGTAGGTATCATTTATAACACGAATCTTATTGCTGATCCTATTGATTCTTGGAGTGTGCTTTGGGATGCAAAATATGCAAATCAATTTACAATGGTGGATTCTCAAAGAGATTCAATAATGGTTGCACTTAAAAAACTTGGGTATTCTATGAATACGAAGAGTGTTGATGAACTTGAAGCGGCAAAACAAGCTTTAATAGAGCAAAAGCCATTGGTACTTGCTTACGTTGGTGACAATGTAAAGGACATGTTAATCAGTGAAGAGGCTGCTATGGCTGTTGTTTGGTCTGGTGAAGCAAGCAATGTTATTCAAGAGTATGATAACTTTGAATACGTGTTGCCTAAAGAAGGTTCTAATATTTGGTTTGACAATATTGTAATTCCAAAAGGTGCAAAAAATATTGATGCTGCCCACGAGTTTATCAACTTCTTATGCAGGGGCGATATCGGATTTAAGAATGCAGATTATGTTGGTTATGCGACTTGTAATGATGAAACGATGAAACTATTGGATCCAGCTTTGATGGGTACAACTTACGCCTATCCGGATGATTCTTTATTAACAAATTTCGAAATCTTCCAAGATCCAGGTGACTTTATTTCAGAATACGATCGTATTTGGACAGAAATCAAAGCAAAATAATGATTATGATAACGATGAGCCCATTTTTAGTGAATGGGCTCATTTGGTATGTTAGACGAGGAGGCTATATGATAATTGACGGCAATGCAATCGCGAAAAAAATAAAAGATAAAGCAAGAAACTGTTGTTCAGACTGTTATAGAAAACCCAATGTAGTAGCCATTATGTTGGGTGAGAATCCTTCCTCAGAAGCATATTTAAGAATGATAGAGAGAACCTGTCATAGTGTCGAATTTGGTTATCGTCTAGATCGTTTTGATACCTCATTGTCTGAGCACGAGTTACTTTCGCATATTCAAAAATTAAACGCAGACGAAGAAGTGGATGGCATCTTGGTTCAAATGCCACTACCAAAGCATGTAAGTGAAGAAAAAGTAATCATGGCAATTGCGCCTGAGAAGGATTTGGATGGTTTTCACCCAATCAATGCGGGGCGATTATTCAAAGGTGAGAAGGCGACACGACCATGTACGCCACTTGCAGTTATTACGATGTTTAAGGAACTTGAAATTGATCTAGAAGGGAAATACATCGTCGTGATTGGTAGAAGTAATATCGTTGGTAAACCACTTGCTGTCATGCTGATGGAAAATAATGCAACGGTGACCATTTGTCATTCTAGGACGGTCGATTTGGAAGAACATACGCGGAAAGCAGATATTATTATCGTCGCAGTTGGCATCGCAAATTTCTTGAAAAGAGAAATGGTCAGTGAAAAAGCAATCGTAATCGATGTAGGTATGAACGAAGTCGATGGAAAGCTTGTTGGCGATGTGGATTTCGAAAGTATGAAAGATTATGTACAGATGATTACACCAGTTCCTGGTGGTGTAGGACCTGTAACAAATGCAGTATTGTTATTAAACGTCATAGAACATTTTAAAGGGGTAAAATAGTGAATATCCTAGGGATTGTTTTAACTATCAGTTCAATAATTGGCGCAGCAGTGTATTTTGCAAAGGAAAAGGAAGAAATCCCCATAGATGTATACCGGGATTACGAGCTTTTTCTCAATGCTATGACAGAGTATAGAGAGCATCATCCAGATTACGCAAAAGATATAAGACGTTTGACTTCTTATATAGATGTTCCCTTTAAGTTAAACTTAAAGAGATATGCCCTTTCCCTAGATGGCAAGTTTTTAACTGTGTCAGGTCTCCCTGAAGAAGAAGCACAGGCATTAATCAATGAAATCGGCGGGGACTCGTATATTAATGGGATATACACTTATTTGACTTTAAGACGAGTGAATGATCTTAGTCGAATCAAACCAGTAGCCCATTTTTCAATGAAGCCTGATAATAAGTTTACAACGACCTCTTATATCACTTATGATACGTCTTCGTGTATCGCTGAAGATGGTGAAATTCTAGAAAAGAAGTGGGAAAACAAGCAAGCTACTTTTAAGGAACCAGGGATCTATACGATCCGACTGAAGATTAAAGACAAAAATGGTAACTGGTCAGATGTCTTTGAACGTGAAATTAAAGTAGCAGAAGAGCAAGGCATTAAGCAGATTGAAACGTACGATGGTTCGTTTTTTATGGTATATAATAATGGTAAGTCGCTTTCAAGAGGCCAAAACGAATTTGGTCAATTGGGGATTGGCTCGCTTCATGCTTCTCCAGATTTAAAGTACAATTCGATGTACGATTCTGTTCTAGATGTCGCTTGTGGTGAAAACTTCAATGTGTTCAGATTTCACGATGGTTCAGTAGGGACAGCGGGAAGTAACCGTAATGGTGAGTTGGCAACCGGTGATAAAAACAATCAGAAAACCATCAATATCGTTTGGGGATTAGAAAACATCAAACAGATAGCTGCTGGTAATAAATTTGCGGCTGCACTGGATTATGAAGGCAATGTTTATGTATGGGGCGATAATTCATATAATCAATTGATGAAAGAAGATATGGTGGATTCAACAACGCCGATAAAACTTTCCGGTGTATCTGGGATCAAGCAAATCGCATGTGGTTCAAACTTTGGATTGGCACTTAAATACGATGGGACAGTAATGGCATGGGGCGACAACTCACATGGTCAATTAGCGGTTGGCTATAAGGGGAGTATTCCTAATGCATCAGTTACCTTATACTCAAATGTTAAAAGTGTTCATGCAGGCGACAAGTATTCGCTAGTTGTAACTGAGTCGGGTAAGGTAATCGGATGTGGTAATAATACCTATGGGCAATTAGGGATGAAGGGAAAGTCAGAGGTTTTATTCCCAACAGAGATTATTGGTTTAAAAGATGTTGAAAGCATTAGAGCAAGAGAGTCTTTAGTACTTGCTTTATTGAAAACAGGAAAAATTTATATATGGGGTATTTTCAATTCGCCTGCGAGTAAACCTATATTTGATCCCACAGAGATACCTGGTATATCTTATGTGAAGCATTTTGCAAACAGTGGAAAAAAAGGATTTGCTATAGATATTAATAATGATTTTTATATTATCAATGATTTGTCAGGAAGATATGAAAAGAAAAAAATGTATGACAATTTCAATGATTTTATCGAAAATGAGGGTTCAAAGTAGTAATAATAATGTATAATGGTATGAGAACCTTTTGTTTAAGGAGGCGTTTATGAGAGAGAGAAGGCGTTCGCACAGAATGACTTATAATGCTGTAATCAATATCGATCAAGTCTATAACCAAGAGGAGACGATTATAGGTAATAAAGAATTCCCTATAGAAATTATTGATATTTCAAAAGGTGGTATTGGTTTTAATACGCAAGAACATCTTCCATTGAATTATTATTTTAATGCTAAAATCGATTTAGGCAGCGGGAAACAGTTTTACAGTGTACTTCG
>DJWQ01000232.1:0-1537 GCA_002441045.1 Firmicutes bacterium UBA6226
CATACGCGGTTGTTCCTAGAAGAAATGTCAAAAAACTTTTTTGCTTAAAGGTTTTTTATAAATTTTAGGAGGATGAAGTATGGAACATCTTTATTCACAACGGGTTAAACAAGTTAAAGCATCTGAAATCAGAGAAATATTAAAATTGACTCAACAACCAGAAATTATTTCTTTTGCTGGAGGCTTACCTGCGCCGGAACTATTTCCTATTGAAGCGATGAAAGTGGTCACTCAAAAAGTATTAAATGAGATGGGAAGAGAAGCTTTACAATATAGTACGACAGAGGGTTATGATCCATTAAGAGAAAAAATTGCACTTCGTTTGAATAGAGATGGATTAAATGCTTCTAAGGAGCATATACTTATTACGAATGGCTCGCAACAAGGTTTGGATTTCACAGGAAAGATCTTCTTAAATCCAAATGATATTGTCTTATGTGAAAGCCCTAGCTATTTGGGGGCAATCAATGCGTTTAAAGCCTATGAATGTGGTTTTAAGGAAATAGATACCGATCAGTATGGCATGGATTTAGAACACTTAGAAAAAGTGATTCAAGAAACACCATCTGCTAAATTTATATATGTTATCCCTGATTTTCAAAATCCTTCAGGAAGAACCTGGAGTAGAGAGAGAAGAGAAGGGCTTGTTAAAATTGCAAACCAGTATAACTTAGTTATTATCGAAGATAATCCTTATGGGGAATTGAGATTTGAAGGAGAACGTATTCCACCTATCAAATCATTTGATACTGAGGGAAGAGTGGTTTATCTGGGTACTTTTTCAAAAACCTTTTCTCCAGGATTACGAATTGGTTGGGTTTTTGCCTCACCTGAAGTTTTATCAAAATATATCTTAGTAAAGCAAGGGGCTGACCTTCAATCTAGTTCAATCAGTCAAAGAGAGCTAAATGTATTTTTAGATCTTTATGACTTTGACGCACATATTGATTCGATAAAAGCAGTATATAAAAAACGTAGAGATTTAATGATGGCGACAATAAAAGAATCTTTCCCAATCGATGCAGAGTATGAAATACCTTCTGGTGGATTATTTGCGTGGGTAAAATTACCTAAGCATGTAGATACAAGAGCGGTACTTCAAAAAGCGGTTGAAAACAAAGTTGCCTTTGTACCTGGTGGTTCATTCTTTCCAAATGGTGGACAAGAGAACTTTATGAGACTTAATTTTTCTAACATGCCTGAAGATAAGATTGTTGAGGGCATTAAAAGATTGGGTAATATATTAAAGGAAATAATCTAACGGCATCTCAAAAGGGAGCCGTAAAATAAGAGAGGTTTTTATGATAACGCGGCTTCAACAGTTTTATGTATATGGTATGGTAACTGAAGGCAATCGGATCTTATTGGTTCAAAAGTCAAAAGGACCATACAAAGGTCTTTGGGATTTACCTGGTGGTAAGATCGAATTTGGTGAATCACCTGATACGACATTGATCAGAGAGATGATAGAAGAGACCGGATTAGAGTTAAAAGAGTATAAGTTTTTAAAAACGGATGCTCTCGTTACGCACTATAC
>DJWQ01000232.1:1663-4996 GCA_002441045.1 Firmicutes bacterium UBA6226
GGTCATCGAGCCCTCAGATTTTACATCAATTTCTTTGCTGCTAAATAAAATAGCCTTTATCCCTATGGATAAAGGCTATTGTTTTATGTCATAATAGATTTAGGTGGTGATAAAATGACAACTGTAAACAAACAGGAATTGATACGACTTTTGATGGCTTATGAGCCTTATGAATCTTTAGATGAAATATCGAAGAGAAGAACACTTGAGTTCCTTAGTTCAAATGAGCAAGTTTTCGGCTCTGATAACCCATTGGGACACATAACTGCATCATCATGGCTGATTAACTTTAGTGGCGATAGTGTACTGTTGACGCATCATAGTAAACTTAATCTATGGCTGCAATTAGGCGGTCATACTGAACCTTATGAGAGCATTCTTGAATCTGCAATGCGTGAAACAAAAGAGGAATCAGGTTTAGAAGCACTAACTCTACTCAGTTCTGATATTTTTGATATAGATGTACATGAAATTCCTGAAAGAAAAACTCAAGGTGCACATTTTCACTATGATGTGCGTTTTTTAATCAGGCAAACTAAAGATGAGGCCATTGCCATAAGTGATGAGTCTAATGATTTAAAATGGGTCAAGCATGAAGAGGTGTTCGGGCTTACGAACCAAAGATCCGTTATAAGAATGGTTGAAAAGTACTTAAAGTTAAATGAGAGATAATTATCAATTTTAGGGTATAAACTTACCATTACAATCATTTGGGGGCGAAATGAAAAAACTTTTTAATCAATATCGATCGAGTTTAAATTATAAAATCACTTTTAGTACCATCTTAATCGTGATAATTGGTATTGTTTCGATTATTTTATATACTCAGATTAGTGTTAAACGTCTATCAGATCAAACTTTAGATAAAATGAGTGTAGAGTTAGATGCTCTAATTGTCGATTTTTATAGTGAACATATAACTGAGGTTGCATCGAATCTTCAAGCAGAGTACGACAAATATTTTGACGAATTGAGCATCTTTGGACATATTGTTCAAAATTATTTCGATAATTATGAAGCTATGTCTCCAGGAATTGAGACACTACTTGAAGCGCCCATCTTTAGAGATCGACTGATTAACAATGGAAACTGGCTTCAGAATCAGGATGATGAGCAGACAACTGTATTTTTAGGCAGATATCTATTAGATGAAAATGGCAACATACCTCTTTCTGTGTCAGAGCTCATTAAAAAGACTTCATTTTTTGATTTATATATGCCTTCTTTTGCAAGCAACGGTGCTGAAAAATTACAGATTTACTTCACGGGTGGTGAGCAACTTGATTTTACTAGAATGGCACCGTGGATTAATATTGGTGAAGGCATTTATGATGTGTATCCAGAATTGTATGATTTGCCTATGTGGCAAACCTTTAACCCTGGTTTAATTGATGATTGGACAGATTTTAAAAACAGAGTTGGAATTGGTGATGAGAGATTAATCAGGACTGGAAAACCTGTTCAAGACGGTATTACAGGCGAAGTTAACATTGGCATGACATATCCTATTTTTTCTCCGGATGATGGTAAATTTCTAGGTGAGCTAGCTTATGACATACCGCTTTCTTATTTTATTGATTATACAGAGTCGCTTAGACTAGGTAAAAATGGTTTCGCAGTGTTAATGCAATCAAATGGGAATGTGTTTGCAATTAATAATTTAGGTAAACAGGTACTTGGTTTTGAAGAAAATGGCGATGGCTTAAAAATAAATGAAGAAGGCTTTAATACTTTAGAGAGAAATATCAATGACAGTATCTATGAAGATGTACGTCAAATTGATTTTGAATCCTTTAAAGAACTAAAAGAAGTTAGCATAAATGGTACTTCGTATTTTATTATTTCAACGCATACAAATGAATATACCACATGGCAGCCAAACGATGGATTTAGTGAAGATTACTGGACTATGGCATTGGTTTTGCCTAAAGATGAGGTTTATAGTTTATATTTAAATTTTGAGGATCAAGTTAACCAAATCTCTAATATTGCACTCAAAGATCAACTTTATATTGCGATTATTATCACTTTCTTCGTATTGGCATTTATCATGCTGTACAATTCTAAGCTGACGCGAAAGCTAAACCTGTTGACGCATTCGGTTAAGGAGCTGAGATACAATCAATTTTCTGAGCCCATGGAAATTGACTCAAATGATGAAATAGGTAAATTGTCAACTGCCTTTAATGAGATGCAAGCAGAAATTCATCAAACCATTGAAAAACTAAATGTTCAAAATGAACGATTAAAGGATGAAATTGCTGAAAGAATAAAAAAAGATCGTATGATTGATTATCTTGAGAATTTTGATGCACACACAGATTTGTTAAATAAAAAAGCATTATTTAACATTCTTAAGGAAATGAAAGACAGTCCTACACTTTCTTTGATAACTATTGGTATTGACGAACTTAGGAAAATCAACGATGCTTACACTTATAAGGTCGGTGATGATATTATTATCGAATCAGTTAGTCGCTTGGGTGAAATTGTTGAGGACAAGGATTTGTTGTTCAGAACCGGTGGTGATGAGTTTAGTATCATATTAAAAGATATAACTGGTGAGGCGCTGATTAGAAAATGTGATGAAATCATATTAGCTTTTAAGAAGCCTTATGTAACGGTTATGCATGAGATAAGTGTTAGCTGCTCTGTAGGCGTTAGTATTTATCCAAACGATACACAGGATCCTCTAGATTTGTTTAAATTTTCAAATGTAGCACTTAACCATGCGAAAGAAGGCAACAGAGGTGGTTATTCATTTTATAGTAGCCAAATGAATGAAAAGGTTAGAAATCGTATGGAAACCATCAATGAGCTCAATCATGCAATCGAACGTAATGAGTTTTCCTTACATTATCAACCGATTATTGATTTGAAAACAGGTAAAGTAGTTGCTTTAGAAGCTTTAATACGCTGGCAATCTGAAAAACTGGGCAACATACCACCTACTATTTTCATCGCATTAGCTGAAGAAACGAAGCAGATTATAAAAATAGGCGATTGGGTACTTTCGAATGCCATGCAGCACCTTAAAATACTAGAAAGAGATGGACACGATAAACTCAATATGGCAATTAATATTTCGGTTGTCCAGTTTTATCAACCAGGATTTGTTGATAGAGTAAAACAATTGATCGAACAATATGATATTCACCCTAAATATTTGACCTTTGAAGTGACAGAGGGTGTTTTCTTAAATGATCTAAATAAAGCGCAGTTTGTCATTGAAGAACTCAAAAACTTAGGCATTCAGATAGCGGTTGATGATTTTGGAACAGGCTACTCATCACTGGCGTATTTAAGAAACCTTAAAGTGAACCATTTGAAAAT
>DJWQ01000232.1:5026-9362 GCA_002441045.1 Firmicutes bacterium UBA6226
GAAAAATAAAATAAGACACTTACGATAAGATGAAAGAATCGTAAGTGTCTTTTTGATTTGTAATCCAACTATGCCTCATTTATAATAAGAAAGAATAAAGAGAAAAAAGGTGTACTTATGAAATATATCGTTCAAGCTTTAGAAGTCTTAATCATACTTATACTGGTATCCTTAAGTGTGGTTACTTTCAATAAAATTAATCAAGCGCGACTTGTACCTAAGGAGACGTTTACTGAGGACAAATATCACTATGCTATTATTACTGATGATGTTGAATCTTATGCTTATGAAAGCTTTATATCTGGTGTAGATGAAGCAATGAAAGCCATTGATTCGGCTTACGAAATCTACGAGGTCGGCGAACAGACCATAGAAGATGTGGTTGATATGGCGATTATTACGGATGTAGATGGTTTGATTTTTAGAATGGCTGACAATTCTAGAGCCAGTGACATGATTGTAAAATGTAAAGAAGAAGGCATAAAGGTCATAGTCGTTGGCAATGATGCACCCGATTCTCAAAGAGATGTCTATATCGGAACAAATAAATTTAATTTGGGACGGCATGCAGCGACGCTTGCGATTCAATCGCGTGAAGGTGCGGTTAGTATTGGTGTAATCTTAGGCAGCGAATACATTAGCGAAGAGGCAATTGCCACCAATAACTTTATTAATGGGATTCAAGATGTGGTTACTCGAACCGATAATGCTTCTCTATCAGTTATTAAGTATACGAATGCCATTAGGGCTGAACTGCTTATGGACGAGATATTAAATGAGGAACTGCCTATTAATGTTCTTATTTGCACCGATCCTGTAGATGTGAATCGAATCATTCGCGTATTGGTTGATCGTAACAGAGTGGGGGATATTCGGATTATTGCTAGTGGCGAAACAGATGAGATAAAAGATGGGATTGAAAAGAGATCAATTACTGCAAGTATCGTTGAGGATTATTCTGAAATAGGTTCGCTATCGGTGTATTTTATGAATCGCATCATACACGGTGAAGGCGTTTCTAGCTATGTCAATGTACAATTTGAAACGCTTGAAATGCGGAATCTAGGGGTGGAATAGCTATGAGAAGATTAAAAGACCTTTTGATGCATAATACACTAAAGAGAAAAGTGTTCTCGTTTATATTGGTAATCATGCTTTGTTTCTTGACGGGATTCCTATATACATTCTATGTGACCTATAAAGTCAACCAAGAGATCAATCAAATGTTTACAACAAGTATTTTATTAAACGAAATGAACACTGAAATGGATGCTTTTGAAACCAATTTGGAGTCGTATTTGGCTTCGAAAAACTCTGATAGTTTCGTTCAATATCTTGATCTTTATAATAAGTTAAATGATAAAGCAAAATTGATTGCTGAAGATGGAAGTGGCTACAGCACTAATTTACAGATGCAAAACATCGGCAAACTCTTAACGGCATATTTGGATGTGTCAGAGGATGCAATTGAATACAAACGCGGTAGAAATACAGAAAGCTATCTCTCTACCTATAGTCAGCTACTTAAAATAAGCAGTTATATAGATTTGAAGGTTTCAATACTAGAACGCATGGACTTTAAAGTAAACCTTCAAAATTATATGCAGCTTTCAGAGCAATTTAAAGACATACAGATCAATTTAGTCGCTATCGTTATGCTCTTAATTATATTGAGTATTTTATTTGTATTTACGTTTTCTACAAACGTAACTGGTCCAATTGAAGCGTTAAGCCGCCAAGCTGAAGACATAGCCAAGGGTAAGTACGATTTTGAACCAGAACAGGGCAATCATTTTAGAGAAGCTGAACTGCTACGAGATACCTTCTATGATATGGCTTCGCATATTCAAGAATACATCAATGAACTTCGTGATAAAGTTGAAACAGAAAATAAGCTGAGAGTATCAGAAACTGAAAAGCTTAAAATGCAAAACTCATTAAATCAAGCAGAGCTTATGGCGCTACAATCTCAGATTAATCCACACTTCTTATTCAACACTTTGAACGCAGGTGTACAGCTTGCGATTATTGAGGATGCAGAAAGAACCGGTAATTTTTTAGAGGTCTTAAGCACGCTTTTTCGTTATAACATTCAATCCTTACAGAACAAAGTAAGACTATGTGACGAGTTTGATAATGCAGAAAAGTATTATGAGCTTATGAAAGTTAGGTTTAAAGATCAGTTTACATTTAAATTTGAACTTGATCCAGAGGTCAAAGATATTGAGATGCCACCGCTTATTTTACAGCCTTTGCTTGAGAACGCTTTAATTCACGGGTTTAGAAATAAAACGGAAACCGGTAACATGATGATTTGCGCTTATCCTGAATCTGAGACAGTGATTATTGAAATCTGGGATGATGGCGAAGGAATTGAAGCAAGTGAACTTGAAAAATTAAATGCTGGAGATTTTAGAAAAGTATCAGAGAGACATGGGCACACAACAGGTCTTGGACTCGGAAATGTCTACGATCGATTGAAGCATTTTTTCAAAACTGAGCAGATTATGCAATTTGAGAGTGAAAAAGACAAATATACACGTGTAATTATTAGATTACCTAGGAAGGAAACAAGTGATGTTGAGAGTACTTATAGTGGATGATGAAGCCATTGTGTTGGAATCGGTTACACAAGTTTTAAGTCAACATTTTGATGATATACTCATTGAAACGGCTAGAAATTCAAGAGAGGGCCTCATCAAGGTTGAACACTTTCGTCCAACAGTAATTATGACGGATATTAAAATGCCTGGGATGAATGGTCTTGAATTCATTGAGAGGATCAGAAAAGTCAATCAGGTAGTTAAAATTATAATTGTATCTGCATACGATCACTTTGAGTATGCCAAAGATGCTGTCAAATATGGCGTTGAAGACTATATATTAAAACCACTTTCCAAGACGAAGCTGATAGATGTTATAGAAAATATTGCTCTAAAGGTTGAAATGGAAGAGGAGCTTCGAAACAAAGAACTGGATAATATAGAAAAATATTATCAGTCAATCCAACTGGTTGAAAGTAATTTCTTTAACTCAATATTACTCAACAGAAATATACTAAAATATAGAACCCAATATATAGAGTTGCTTGAAGTCCCATTTGAGCTTGGAACAGTAGTTACGATAGAGTTTGATAAGTTGCCTCAAGAAGCCGATCCAATGGCGCTCAATAGTTACAATCAGAAGCTATACGACTGTGCAGACTATTTGAAGACACATATAAAGTATCATAGAACGGCAATCGTCAGCAATCCATTTTTAAATCGTATATTTGCATATGTTGAGAACGAACAAGATCGGATTTTTTGGAACAATCTTTCTCAACAGATCATGGAGCGGTTTAAGCTTAGAGTTAGAATCGGGATTGGTACCAATAAGACTCTTGATAATCTACGCGAGTCTTATACCGAGTCTTTATTAGCCATGCGCGTATCAGATGATGCTGTTTGTGCAATGGAAGATATTAAAGACATCGAGTCAGATTATGATGCTTTTGACAGAGAAAAGAATAATTTGTTTAATGATTTTATCAATAGAAACAAACGCTTTAAAAGCACAGTGAAGCATTTTGAAGGTGAATATTTAAAATTGTTGAATCATAAAGAAAGTGCAGAGTATGCAGAAGCAATTTTAATAGAACTTCTCGTCCTTCTTTTTGATCGCTGTGGTAGCTTAATGGTAAAATCAACACCTGATGACAAGCATACTTATTATTTGACTGAGATGATCAATAGAAGCGCAATGTCAAAGCTTCATTATTTTGAAAAGGTGGTCAATGAGTGGTTTGCCGTATACGCTAAGATGCAAAGCGATACCTTTAATCCATTAACACTAAGCGTTATTGATACTTTAAATGCCCGATTTGAATGTGAAATTACACTTGAAGAAGTGGCGTTGAATCTATCAGTAACCCCTCAGTATTTATCGAAGCTATTTAAAGATGATACAGGAATTACCTTTAAAGAATATTTAACTGAGCTTAGAATAGAAGAAAGCAAGAGCCTACTTAAATCTGGAGCGAGTATAAAAGATGTTTGCTTTAAAGTTGGTTATAATGATACCAGCTATTTTATTAGAGCGTTTAAAAAGTATGAGGGGCTAACACCAAAGGATTATCAAAAAATATACCGTTGATGGAGGACAGCATGACTGGAAAAAAACTGATGCGCTTAGGGATTTTAGTGTTCATCCTGCTAGGTGCTTTTACAGCTTGTTCCAAAGATAAACAGGTAGATTCAGACGATAAAATTCTCATAGGACTGTCCTTAGACAGTATTGTTGTTGAGCGTTGGCAAAGAGAGCTTGAAATTTTGGTGGCTACAGTAAACGAGCTAGG
>DJWQ01000257.1:0-2845 GCA_002441045.1 Firmicutes bacterium UBA6226
ATGCTTATTCGCAAGACTTTACAGTAGTTGGTGGTTCTCTTGGTGAGATGCATGCCGCTAAAATAGTGAAAGCTATGGACAATGCACTTAAGATGGGAGCACCTATCGTTGGTCTCAATGACTCTGGTGGTGCACGTATTCAAGAAGCAGTAGATGCTTTATCTGGTTATGGAAAAATCTTTTATAGAAACACTTTAGCATCAGGTGTTATTCCACAAATCACAGCAATCATGGGACCTTGCGCTGGTGGTGCGGTTTATTCACCTGCATTAACTGACTTCATCTTCATGGTGAATCAGACTTCTCAAATGTTTATCACAGGACCTCAGGTAATTAAGACGGTTACTGGTGAAGAAGTTACTGCTGAAGCACTTGGCGGTGCTATGACTCATAACTCAGTGAGTGGTGTCGCTCAATTCATGTCAGAAAATGATGAAGCATGTATCCTTGAAATTAGAAGACTTCTTAGCTTCTTACCTTCAAATAATATGGAAACTGCACCAGAATACCTTTGTGAAGGTGATTTGAGTGCGCTTGATGAATCACTTAATACAATTATTCCTGAAAATCCTAACAAACCATATGACATGTTTGATGTCATTAGAGCGTTAGTAGACGAAGGCGATTATATGGAATATCAACCTCATTTTGCTAAGAACATCATCACATGTCTTGCAAGATTAAATGGAAAAACAGTTGGTATCATAGCAAATCAACCTAAAGTAAACGCAGGCTGTTTAGATGTAAACGCATCTGATAAATCGGCAAGATTCATCAGAACTTGTGATGCGTTTAATATTCCACTTTTAAACCTAGTTGATGTTCCTGGTTTCTTACCTGGTACGACGCAAGAGTACGGTGGTATTATCCGTCATGGCGCTAAAATGCTTTACGCATACAGTGAAGCAACTGTTCCTAAATTAACGATGATTACACGTAAAGCTTACGGTGGTGCATATCTTGCGATGTGTTCAAAAGACCTTGGCGCAGATATGGTTCTTGCTTGGCCTTCTGCAGAGATCGCAGTTATGGGACCTCAAGGCGCTGCAAACATTATTTTCAGAGGTGAAATTCAATCTTCTGAGAACCCTGTTGAGACAAGAGCTAGAGTGATTCAAGAATATACAGATGAGTTCGCAACGCCATATAAAGCGGCTGAGCGCGGATTCGTTGACGATGTTATAGAGCCTGCTCAAACGAGAGCTAGATTAATTGACGCGTTTGATATGTTAGCATCAAAACGTGAAATTAGACCTTCTAAAAAGCACGGCAATATCCCATTATAAGAGAGGTAAATAGATGAGTGCGTTAGAACAATTTAAGCATGCTGATTCCTTTGCGCAAATGTCATTAGGAGATAAGCTTGCTGCAACTGGGCAAGTCATCCTCTTAGGTATGGGCATCACTTTTATCGCTTTAATTTTAATTTGGTTTTTAACAGTGTTAATGTCAAAAGCGATTAGAAGCATTGAAAAAAGCAGCGAAGTAAAGAATGTTAAGCAACCCGTAGTGGTTACACAAAAACAACCAGAAGTAGTGATGACTTCAAATGAAGACGATGAAGAGTTGATCGCCGTTATATCCGCAGCGATTGCGGCTAGTTTAAACACTTCAGTTCAAACGATCAGAGTCACCAACATTAGACGTATCCAAGATACGACACCGACTTGGGGACAGTTGGGACGTAGTGACATCATGAAAGCAAGATTTTAATATTCATTAGATTGGATGGAGGATAACATGAAGAAGTTTAATATAACGGTAAACGGCAAATCATATGAAGTTGAAGTAGAAGAGTTAGGTGGCGTAGCATCTGCTCCAGTTAGCAGACCAGCAGCTCCAGTAGCATCTGCACCAAAAGCAGCGCCAGCACCTGCAGCAGCGCCTAAAGCAGCACCAGCACCAGCTCCAGTAGCAGGCGATGGCGAAGTAGTAGCATCTCCAATGCCTGGAACAATTCTTGATATTAAAGTAAACGTTGGCGATACAGTAGCAAGCGGCGCGGTTTTACTCATCCTTGAAGCGATGAAAATGGAAAATGAAATCATGGCACCAGTAGCAGGTACAGTAAAATCAATCACAGTATCAAAAGGTGCATCAGTAAATTCAGGAGACGTTTTAGTTGTAATCGGTTAATCGATCACAGACTAAAATCGAAAGGAGATACAAGATGCTACAAACAATAAATGATTTTTACCTGTCAACTGGTATTGCCAATATGACAGTTGGAAACGGCATCATGATCCTCATCGCGTTTATTCTGATGTTCCTAGCGATTAAGAAGGGTTTTGAACCGTTGTTATTAATCCCAATCTCATTTGGTATGTTCCTAACGAACTTACCACTCGCTGGCCTTATGGCTGAGCCTGTAATGGGCGCAGATGGTCACGCTACTGAGATTGGTGGTCTATTGTACTATTTATATCAAGGGGACCACTTGGGCATCTTCCCACCACTTATCTTCTTAGGGGTTGGCGCGATGACAGACTTTGGTCCATTGATTGCAAATCCAAAGTCACTCTTACTAGGTGCAGCAGCACAGTTTGGTATCTTCATAACATTCTTAGGCGCAATCGCATCTGGTCTGTTTACGCCAACTGAAGCAGCATCTATCGGTATCATAGGTGGTGCAGATGGACCAACAGCGATCTTCTTATCATCAAAGTTGGCACCGCATTTACTAGGTTCAATCGCAGTAGCGGCGTATTCATACATGGCACTGGTACCGGTTATTCAGCCGCCGATTATGAAAGCGCTTACGACAAAGGAAGAAAGAAAAATCGTTATGAAGCAGCTAAGACCTGTTTCAAAGCTTGAAAAAATCGTCTTCCCAATTATGACAACA
>DJWQ01000257.1:2853-3130 GCA_002441045.1 Firmicutes bacterium UBA6226
CGCGTTTAAGTGATACGGCTCAAAACGCACTGATGAACATCGTAACGATCTTCCTTGGTGTAACTGTAGGTGCAACGGCATCAGCAGAAGCCTTCCTAAATGTTAAGACAATTGCTATCATGTGTCTTGGTATCGTGGCGTTTGCATTTGGTACAGCAGCTGGCGTTATCTTAGCGAAAATCATGAATAAGGTGACAAAAGATCCTGTTAATCCACTTATCGGTTCAGCGGGTGTATCAGCAGTACCAATGGCAGCGCGTGTTTCACAAGTTGTCGG
>DJWQ01000084.1:0-9009 GCA_002441045.1 Firmicutes bacterium UBA6226
AAAAGCCAGCGGTATAATTCAGTAAATCGATGACCTTCATCTTATCATAGTAGAAAACCTCAGATGGCAAATACCCAATTTCTTGTCTGATCTCTGGTCCTGACATAAAGCAGTCTTTACCAAAAATTGTTGCCGTACCAGAGTCTGGATATAACAGTCCTAGCATGGTTCTAATTGTTGTAGACTTTCCAGCACCATTTGGACCGATAAACCCAAAAATTTCACCTTCTTTAACATTCAGTGATACTTGCTCTATGCCTCTTGATTTTCCGTAATATTTTGTAAGTTGATTCAGTTCGATTACGTTCATATGCTCCCCCAATTGTGTATTCTATAGTTCTATGGTTAATGGGTTGGTAAATTTTTTATAGAGTTTAAGGATATTATCAACTTTGATTAATTGATTTTCCATGTTCCCAACCAGCGCGATATAAGGTAAATTACGCATTTGAAACTCACCTATTAATTTGCGATTTTCTATGGTATCTTCACTCATCACGATAAATACAACATCAGGCTGAAGCATATGATCCGCTTGAATGTTTAGAAATTCTGGGTGGTCCACATGATACCTTTGTCGATAATTTAAGTTAAGCTCGTATAATCCAGCTTGTATAAATAAAAACTGATTGGCATCACTGGTTTTTGACTTTATTTCTGTTGCTACTTTATGAAGACCTAACCCAATATCAGCTACCATAAAATCATCATCATAAGGGGTGACTAACTCAGTTTGGTAGATATCACTTAGCTTTTTGACCAAATTATATGTCATTTTGCGGTTATAGCCTAAAAAAGCAACTTTAGTGATGAAGTCGTTATAAACTGCAGGTGGTACAAAGTTCCGATTTGCAAAAGGATTGTTTCTAATATCGGTCCCAGTTACGTGTATTTCTTTACGGTCGATATCAACGATTCGATTTTCTGCATTTAAAGCATGGCTCATTCTAAAGCCATAGGCTTCACTTGAAAAGAAAACATCAATCTCTTGTCCATCTAACAACTCTATGATAAAGTCCACATGCTTTTGTTGAATTTCATCTGTCCAGCCGATATCGGTAGGCACGTGCCACCCTTCTATAACCGTTACTTCTGGATATTGCATCCTAATCCAGTTTGCTCTAACGGTCAATGGAATGTGCGTGTGTTTGGGTGCATCGTAAACGATAACAAAGAGCTTATCAACCTCTTTAAGTGATGATTCTATAAGAAACTGATGTCCATTGTGAAATGGTGCAAATTTACCAACGGTTAGGCCTGTTTTAAAAGGTTTAGGCATTGTGATTCTCCTTTCTATCATATGTGAGCTGTACCAATCCTGTCTGAAAGGATTCTACTTTGACGAGATTTAAAACTTGATCCATGGATTTCTCTTTAAATAATCTAACCCCTTCTCCTATAAAGGTTGGAATAATAGAAATAATCCATCTGTCAATCAGATCCATTTTATGAAGTGTATTCACTAACTCAGCGCCGCCATCAACGAAAACATCGCCTTTCAAAGTTCTTAACCTTTGAATTAGAACATTGAGGTCTCCGCTGTAAAACTCTGGACCATCGCTTGTATTTTTCTCTTTTGATGAAATAATATAACAAGGCACATCTTGATGTGGAAATGGTATACCAAATGACATGACTTTTTCATAGGTTTTTCTGCCCATCAGTACAGAGCCTACACTTGATAGAAATTGATGATACCCGTAATCTTCACCTTCTTTTTCAACAAGTGATAAGAATGTTAAATCACCATCGGGTTTTGCGATGAAGCCATCTAATGACATCGCAATATATACGACAACTTTTGATTGTGTCATAAAGCCTCCTGTAAATACAAGTGAAAAACTGTCCTTTTATACTTACCCTAATATAACTTCTACATTCACTGATAAAATCCTTTAATTAAAATCTTTAAAAATTGCGTCTAAAGATATTACTAAAAGTGAGAATGTGGCTAATAAAAAAGATGACGTGTATCTACTTACAGATCCAAGTCATCTTTTTGAAACGCCTAACTACTTTATATTGAAAGAATACTCTATGATAATTAAAAAGTTTTCCTTTCTAACAGCTGCAAATTTAGCATAAAAACCATCTAATCTTTTAACGATAGGTGTTAAAAGATAAGTACTTGATTTAGAATTAAAGTAGTCTTTGTAAGGTGGATAAATATCAAATAAGTTGAGTCCAATGCTATCAGCTTCAGTTGCCGTAATAATTTTACCAGTCTGATCGAGAACTTGATAGTTTGAAATTTTATATTGCTTTGCAAACGACTTTGCTTCTTCAACCGTTCTTCTGACATGATATTCATTTGTTAAGAATTCAAGCTGTTGCGTTAAAATCACATCAATACTCTTTGATGATATCGTTTGGTAGAAGCGCTCGTTAATGTCACCTAAGTTTAATGCAGAGGTTTTTAACCTTTCTATATCTGAGCTCATCGTTTTTACGATCGTTTTTGTTGTTAATACGGTTTGATTATTTGTAGATGTATGATTTGAAATGGCTTCAATTTGTTTTTCTATTTCATGTACCGCACTAGACAATCGATCTATCGCTATAAAAGTATGTTCTACACGATCTTCAGTTAATTTTGAGTCAGTTGAAATTGCTTCAAAGATTTTACTCGTTCCAAAGACCTGAGTTTTAACGGATTCACTCATTTCAGCACTTTTTTCTGTCTCTTGTTCTGTTACTTTCAGTGCTGTCGTAATTGCCGAAACACTGGACACGATATCAGTAAGTGACTCTGAAGTGCTTTGAGCCAGTTTTCTAATTTCATCTGCAACGATAGAAAAGCCTCTGCCGGCTTCGCCAGCACGTGCAGCTTCAATACTTGCGTTAAGTGCGAGTAAACTTGTATTTGAAGAAATGGTCTCTATTGTATCTGTGATTTGGTTGATGGCATTTGCAGAGGTCACCAAATTGTCGATTTGTCCTACAAAACGGTTTGTAGATTCTGCCATAGTTTCCACTGTACTCATAGTTGCTTCAACCTCAGCCATAGAACGTTTTGATCGATTGTAGGTTTCAGCTGAAGCAATTTTTGCTTGCGTCATACTGTCTGTAATTTCCTTCACATAATTGACAACACTTGTAATATCTTCATTTGCAGAGGATATATTTTTAACATAGTTTTGTGAAGAACCTGCAATTGTATCAACATTTTCTACAATTTCATTCATTCTACTCGCATTGTTTGTCATAAACTCTGAAAGCTCATCTGACAGCGCATTTGTTTTAAGTGATGTAATGAGAAGTTCTTCAAATGTGCGTTCATAATTTTCGCTTAGCTGTTTTAATAAAGCACTTGTCTCCTTTACCAACTTATTCTTCACTTCAAAAGAGACTTTATAGTTGCCTTTAGTCAGAAGCTGCAAAGAATGATTCATCTGCTTTAAAGATTTTTGGTGACGCAAGTTCATGATGAAGCCACCTAAAGCAATACCAACTAAAATAAAAACTAGCGAAATTATTACATTTGTTAACATTACAATCCTCCAATCGGCGCTGTTATTCAGCAGCCTTCTTCAACTGATTTATATCAAATTTCTTCATCCCTAAAAAGGTTTGAATCACTTTTGTCTTTTTCTCTTGATTGTCAGTGTTTAAAAGTTCTCCCATGATAGAAGGTGCAATTTGCCATGAAACCCCAAATTGATCCCTACACCAACCGCATTGCTCAGCCTCTGGATCGTGTGATAATAACGACCAATAATGGTCAATTTCTTCTTGAGTATCGCATGGTATAATGAAAGAAACACCTTCATTAAATTGATAATTGTGATCATAACCACTGTCCATAGCACCAAGCATCATACCATTAATTTTAAAATTAACATGTTTGACACTGTGATCTGGATTTGGCGCTTCACCTAAGTATCGAGTTACATCACCACTGAGTGAACCACTAAATGTATCTATATAATGATGAACAGCTTGCTCACATTCACCAAGATGTTTTCCTACATACATTAGCGTAGGGATAATTTTTTGGTCAGATATTGGTGCGTTGTTAAGCATGATTTGCCATGAGACATGATATTGATCCTCAACCCATGCATAATATGCGCTAAAAGGATAAGTCCCAAGTGGCATAAGCTCAAATCCACCTTCTATGAAGCATCTATAAAATTTATCCACCTCTTCCTTAGTGGTACAATTGATTAAAAATGATATCGTAGGATTTGGTGTAAAAAAAGGACCGGCTGAAATAAACTGAAAAGGCTGTCCTGCTAAAGTGAGTTCGATGAGATGTGCGGTTCCAGATGGTGTATTCTCAAGTTCAGTTGTATGATTTATTTCAGCATTTTCAAAAACAGATACATATCTTTGTGCTGCTTCAAGTGCTTCTTTGTCAAACCAGATGTGGGGAATAATTTTATTCATATTAACCTCCTATATAGACATTTAAGTACTACATAGTTACCCATAATTTATAATAGCATTTCTTAAGATTAAAAAAGAATGCAATAAACTATAAAAAAATAAGGATTTGTCACCTAATTTTTGAAGAATAATCGTATAATATTACATATGAGAAAGAAGGTGTGGCGATGTTATACAAAGGAATCGTTTTAAGCGTTCATGAAAACTATTCTATTATTCTGACAAATGAAAATCAATATAAACGCATTAAAAATAAACTGGGCCTATCGGTAGGACAAAAAATCTGGGTGAATAGTGATGATTTCTATGCATCAAGTAATAATGTTGTATCGTTGTTTAATAAAAGATCAATCGTTGCTGCAGCTGCAGTTATCGCAATTGTTTTTTCAAGTTTCTTTGGATTTAATATGTATCAAGTTAGCTATGCAACTGCTACAGTGGTCACAATTGATATCAATCCAAGTGTACAACTTGAATTAAATACAAATGATAAAGTTTTGAGATATATCGCACTTAATGAAGATGCGGCTTCCCTTTCTCTTGAAAGTATCAAAGGTATGGCGGTCGAAGATGCCGTTGAGATCGTTGTCTCACAAGCGATAGAGCTGGGATTTATCAATTCAGAGGATTTGATCGATGATTATGTACTTGTTACGACGATACCAGTAAAAGGCAATCCAAATAATAACGTCGCTTCTTCAGAAATTGAAAACAAATTAGAAGAAAAGATTAACGAATCAGAAATACTTCAAGAAGTAAATGTCGCATTTAACAAAGCAACTAAAAATGAATTAAAAGCGGCTAAGGAAAAATCAGTTTCTGTTGGACTTTATGTTTTAGATCAGGAATCAGACCAGACAAATGTTAAAGAATATTTTGCTGAAGAAGCAATGATTAATCAATTTGAACACTTTGGTACAATCATACAAAAGAGCGATCAAGCTAAAATCAATGAAATTAACAAACTTTTAAATACACTTGAAACATTGAATGTAGATGTTGCAGTCTTTAGAACTAAGTTATCGCAGGTAGATGTGGACTACGACTCATTAATTGAGGAGTTAAAAGGCTTTATAGAGCAGCAGGAAATTCAGTTACCACAAAACCCAGGTAAAACGAATAATGGCAATTCTAATAACCCTAATAACCCTAATAACCCTAATAACGAAACAACAGAGTCCCCTACAACAACGGATTCGAATGATAATAATGGCAAAAACAATAACGGCAACAACGGGAAGAAGAATGATCAAACATTAACTACAGAGCCAACTTCTGAATCTGTTGAACCCTCAACAGATTCAACGACGGAAACTTCAGAGCCATCTACTGAACCTGAAACGAAAAATCCATCTGGAAAACCAGTAGATTCTAAAACAAATAATGGTAACAATGATCATTCGAATAAGGGAAACTCAAAAGGTAATTAATCAAAATAATTAGAGAGTGCAATTTCTGCACTCTCTTTTTTTTGCCTATAACTACTCCACGCCACACATTAAGGGTGAATCCACATAACAGTATTTTGATTTGTTTTGTTTATGCTGAGCATAACAATAAATACATTGATTTAAGCAGGTACTATAAGCACCAACATCAACACTTTGTACGCATCCACAATTTTCTCTTTGATGATAATCTTTTTTCTCATTTAATTTCACATTAAATACCGATTCAATTAATTTTTTATCAATACAATGTCCATGACAGATACCAAAGTTCTCCAATGACGTTTGTTCCGCACAGGTTTCAATTATGAAATCATATTCATATGCAATTGCCGTAAAAGCATTTACGATTGCTTCAACTTCGTCTACACTAGGTGCATAAATGTTATATTGTTCCAGTTTCTTCTTATTAACAGGATATGTATCGATGAAACTGATGACACATTTTGAAAGATATGGCGATAATGCTTTAGCCATCTTCGAAAAGTTTTCAATATGGAACTCTGTATTATATCGGTCATTTAGCAATATAGGATCATATCGCCATATAACACGTTTATTTCCAATTTTTTCAACTAATTTTTTATAGGTAATTAACCGAGTATTTATAGATGGTAAATTAGGCTCAATATCTGTATCATATGCATTTAATGTAAAATGAAAGTAATAATTAAATCGATCGATTTCATTTAATCTTTCAATCATCGGTTCAGGATTTTTACTCCAAAAAACAAGACAGTCTACCTGGTCGTTTAATTCAATTCTACGTCTTTGCTTAGGATTCATAGGATTTTGAGTGATGAGATATCCCTCTTCTACTCTTTGATAGAACCATTCGCTATAAAAAGCTGGTATATCTGTTCGTCTGCTTATACTTAATATCATATTCATTCCCCCTTAGGTTATTTTATCATAATACAATGCAGAATGCAGTCAGTTTCAGTTGTGTACAGATTTCAATTCACTTTTACATCTAAATTACTTCGACTTTACATAGATTTAACATTGTAAAATCTATTTTATGTTAGAATAGGATAGGAATTTATCGTGTATACAATTTTTAAAAATCTTTAAATTAGGGGGCATTAAATAATGTCAGTAGCAATTGGTGTATTAGGCGGTCTTGGATTATTTCTTTTTGGAATGCAGCTGATGGGAGCTGGTTTACAAAAAGCCGCTGGTAAGAAGTTGGAACGTATAATAGAAATTTTAACGACTAATCGTTTTATGGGCGTTTTAGTGGGTGTCATCGTAACAGGTGTTATTCAAAGCTCTAGTGCCACTACAGTAATGGTTGTCGGATTTGTAAATGCAGGTATTATGAAGCTTTCACAAGCAGTAGGCGTCATACTCGGAGCAAATATTGGTACAACCATAACAGGACAAATCGTTTCTTTATCTATTGATGAAATCGCACCTATAGCGGTTGGTGTCGGTATGATAATTTGGATGCTGTCAAAAAAAGATTCACAAAAGAATTTAGCTGAAATCCTTATTGGTTTGGGAATCCTATTTATTGGTATGGAATTCTTAAAGGATTCGTTAAAACCACTAAGAGAGCTTCAAGCGTTTGAAGATTTGATGACAAATATTGGTCACAACCCAATTCTAGGGGTTCTCGTCGGATTTGGGCTAACTTTTATTGTACAGAGTTCAAGTGCTTCAATTGGTATGTTAATTGCTTTGGCTTCTGCGGGTGCATTACCTTTAGCAGCAGCTTTACCAATTCTTTATGGAGACAATATCGGTACTTGTACAACTGCCCTACTTTCTTCTATTGGCGCAAGTAAAAATGCTAAAAGAGCTGCAATTATTCACTTAGCTTTCAATGCGGTTGGTACCTTATTATTCATCGTTGTATTAAGTCATCCAATTACTACTATTGTAATGAAACTCGATCCAACTGACGTTGGAAGACAAATTGCAAATGCGCATACAATCTTTAACCTTGCAAATGTCGTCATTCAATTCCCATTTGCATTCGTATTAATCAAAATTGCTATGTGGATTATTCCAGATAAAGGTGAAGAACAAGTTAAATTAACAAAATATATTGACGAACGTATTTTAGAAACACCAACAATTGCAATTAAAAGCGTTACTAATGAAACCATTAATATGGGTGAAATTGCTAAGAAAAGTCTTATTTCAGCAATGGATGGGTTGTTTGAAGATCAGCTTGACAAAGTTAAGAAAACATTTGAGTTTGAGAAAGACGTTAATAAACTTGAAGAAGTTATTACAGAATATTTGGTCAAGCTATCAAATAAAGACATCATGGATACAGATAGAAAGTATTTAGATGGATTATTTAATAGTGTAAATGATATCGAAAGAATTGGCGATCATGCGGATAATATCGCAGAGCTCGTTATGACCATGAGTGAAAACCACATTGCTCTTTCTGAAGTTTCTAAAAAGGCATTACTCATTATGTATAATAAAACTAAGGAAACTTACGAAATGGCACTTGAGGTTTTAGAAAAGCCAGATCAAGAAATGATTGATTCTGTTATCAATCTTGAAAAGGAAATGGATCAACTTCAAAGAGATGCACGTCGTGACCACTTCTCAAGACTTAACTCAAATGAATGCAGTACTGAAGCTGGCGTTTATTATCTTGAAATGGTAAACAATCTTGAAAGAATATCAGATCTTTCTTGTAACTTAGTAAGAATCGTTGCTGATAATGTATCTTTCGCGTAATTAATAACGATTGAATTTAATCAAAAATCAAAGAGCTGTTACAAATCAAAAGGATTTGCATCAGCTCTTCTTCTTTATAATGATTCAACATGGCTTTTAAAATTATTTAATATGGCCTGCCATCCACTTTTCTGTAACTCTAACGGATTTACTTTTTCAGCATCAAAGGTCTCTTCCACTATGACCCTTGATGTTTCATTTTCTTTAAAATCAATCGTTACAATTCTACCATCGCCTAGTTCGTAACTAATATGCTTTAATGGCTCCACATTTAAGTAAATACCACTAAAATCAAATCCAATGTCTTCAGTTTTTGAAGCCATTCTATATGAAAATGAACCGCCATTTACAAGATTGTTAATCGCTGTTGGACAATGCCAATCATCTGATGCAAAATTCCACTTGGTGATATGTTCTGGCTCTGTAAATGCTCGCCAAACCTTTTCAATTGGCGCATCAATGAAAG
>DJWQ01000084.1:9026-10791 GCA_002441045.1 Firmicutes bacterium UBA6226
TTTTTTACTTTAAGCTATTTCTTAATTTTGAAACGGCTACATCTTTTTCCAAGGTTAATAACCTTATATCTCTTTCCACACGTTTAAGCTTTAAATTTGTTTTTAGTATGTATTGTAACAAACGATATAGTAAAAATGGTACACCAAAAATAATTGCTAATAGCGTTGATAGATTGACTAAGTTTATAAGCATCGGAATTGATAACACTTTTTTACCTCCTATAAAATTATGAATGACAATAAAGTAAATAAACTTATGAAAAATATCAAGAACAAAGTTGTTTTAAGTATGATTGTAAACTGAAAACTATGTAAGTACATTGAATATTCAGAGTTATATCTTTCTGCTTTTCTTTCGATCCAGACCAATAAATTATGTATGTTCGTTAATCCCCAAAAACTGATAAATGCAGTCGTAGTTAAAACGATTAAAATAATTAGGTGCTTCAAATAAACCACTCCTTCATACCGGGTAGATCAAAACGGCATAAATTAGAATAATAATAAAACATATGACCAAACAAACAGCATATATGAGTTTCTGCAACATAACTACCTCACCAAATATGATGTTTATATTATACTTAAATTTTTCTTATAAATAAAAATGACTTCCCAAACAACGTCTTATTATTCCTAAACGATGTTTCGAAAGTCAAATTTGACTTTACTCACCTTTTATTGAGAGGTAATACTCAGCTAATGTCGCATTGAAATATGGGATGACATATAGTAGTCCGATGCCAAAGGTAATGAGCCCTAGAAAAAACCATCCGATAAAACTAAGACCTAAAACGAATAACTCCCCTTTATGTCCCATCATGATTTCTTTACTTAAACGGATCGCTTCAAGTGGCGTTAACTCAGGATGATCTATCATAATATAATAGGTCATCGAATAACTAAGTCCTGCTATAATGCCAGGTATAATTAATAATAAAAACCATAAAAAAGTAAAAATAGAAATAAATAAATATGCGAGCAACGTATCTAAAAATCTTTTAAACCCTTGTAACATTGATTCTACTCTGGCATCGTCCTCTCGAAGCATGTTCAGATAAAAAAAGGCAACACCATAAGCAACAGGTCCCGATAAAACAAAGTTGATTAATGATGAAATGCTTGATGTTACTGAATCAAACGGTGTTAATATTCTAAGATGATCCATCCAACTACCGCTAAATCTAAAAAATGAAGTATCAGTAGACAAACGAATGTTGCCAAGAATTAGCGCGATTATAGTAAATGCAATTGCGATGATCCATTTACCTTGAAGCGCTTCTTTTGCCCTTGATTTTAGTTCATAACGATTCATACAACCTCCTCAATTGAGTCATATCTATTTATACGCCAAAAAACCAAAATTCCCTCTATTTTATTTTAAATAAAGGGAATTATGACCAGTTTTTATATATTCAATGTTAGGCCATCTCATTGATAAAGTTCTCCTTCAAATGTTCATTTGTCCACATAGAAGCTTCAAAATTAAATCTGTGTAAAATTCTGTCTATCGGTTCATCATGAAATGATCCTCTAGTTTCAACGAAAAGTTCATAGGGTAATTTGATATGCAATCCAGATTCTATAGAACGAATTGCACGTTCAATGCCATCTTCAATATCCATTCTTTCAAACGATTCCATAATAGATTGCTTTTCAGCGTCGCTCAATTTTTTAGAGAACAAGTGTTCATAGTAATCAAAAATTGCTGAGAATAAATCCATTTTGTGCATATAAAGTCTCCTCGTATAATAGTATTAGCAAG
>DJWQ01000027.1:0-28053 GCA_002441045.1 Firmicutes bacterium UBA6226
TTTGACCATTTTCAAGATGTAGCATTTTCTTTGTGTGATCAATTTGAACCACATAGGTCAGATTGACGATAAACGAACGATGACATCTTACAAAATAATTGTCCAATTGTTCCTCTATATCACTTAAATTACCGTTGAACTCAATGATTTGAGACTTACAGTGCATGACGATCTTATGAGCGGCATATGCCGTTTCGAAAAAGTAGATATCATCGTATGCAACGTTGACGGTCTTGTCCTTGGTTCTCAGATTAAAGCGCTTTTGTAGCTCTGGCGATGCCAGAGCTAATTTTTGTGTGATGTTATCCAAACAACTGACGATTTGTTTTTTCATAGTTACTAGATCACCTTTTATAATGAAATCTAGCGCTTCCACTTTATATTTAAATGTTAAGTGACTCATTTCAGAATGCGTCGTAATAAAGATGATAAAACCTCTTGGATCTTTTTTACGGATCGCCTCGGCTAGTTCAATCCCATTCATGGTACTTTGAAGATCAACATCTAGAAAGTAAATATTACTGGTCTTATTGCCTTCAATTGCACTAAGTAATTGGGCTGGTGATTTGGCTTTTAAAGCGATGCTCATATCTAGGTTTTCTATAATGATGTGATTCTCGATGATTTGATTAATTTGCTCAAGTTGATGGTCTTGATCCTCACAGAGATATATTGAAATCATTTTTACTCCTTAATGTTCTACTCTTACTTCCAGTACTTGTGTAAACATCTGATTTTCAAATTTCATATCATTGTTGACGTTCGGGTAAGACTTTAGAATCCCTCTAACGATTTCAAGTCCTAAACCATGGTTATTGCCTTTTGTTGTAAACCCTTTTTCTCTCAGCTTATAGATGGGGACCATTTCTGCCACCGTATTCGTGACAATTAGGAGTGCCTTTTCATCCACATTAACCATCCCTATGGCGATTGTTTTCTCTGTTGATAATGCAGCTGCTTCAATGGCATTATCCACAAAAATACCCACGATTCTGCACAAATCAACGATATCCATATGGAATTTTACCTTTTCAACCATATCAATCTCGACTTTTACACCCGCCTCTTGCGCTCGAATCACCTTCATTGCCAACAGTCCTTTTAGTTCTTCTTGTTCCACGTAGATCAATCGATCTACAGTTTTATCAATGCTGTCCTTCTGAACAGAGAATGTCATAATTTTCTCATCGAAGTACTTCTTTAAACCCGCCATATTGTTTTGTTCTATGTACCCAGATAGTGAAGCTAAGATATTCATATAATCGTGTTTAAACTTTCGGATTTCCTGCTGCATGCTTTCAATTTCATTTGTGTACATTCTAAGCTGAGTCAACTCATTTTCTTTACTTTTAAGTTCAATCACACTGGTTTTTGATTTGATAAAGAAAAGAGAAGCTACTAAGATTGCACCTACGATGACCATCATGATCATTAACAGTATTGCCCTTGAAATGGTTGTGTATGATACCACAGTAAACGTCAGCCAATATAGAAATAAAAAGGCTGCAACTGCGATAACACCTAGCAGTGTTGGTAGTTCGTTGCGTTGAAACAATTGAATCAAATTTCTACTTTTCGAGAGTAATATTCTAATCAAATAGGCCAATGCCAGTGCAATCGCCACCATAAATAAAAACGAAGCGAAATAAGCAAAAGGCTCTGAACGTAGTTTATCGGCCTCTACTGATGAGATCCCAACCACCATTGAAATTAAAGTAATCGAGAGCATATCCGCTAAAATAGCTATGATCATACTTGCGGAAAGGCTCAGAATATTAATTACTATTTTCTTGTTCATCATAAAGAAATAGGCAAACAAGCCTACCAAATATACAATACCTAGCGAACCTTCATTGACGCTAAAAAAATAACTGATCGAGGTAATAATCAACGTCAGCGCAACTGTAATAGAGAGATCTAATAAGAGCTTAAATTTTTCATTTAATAGTAATTTAGATAGAATTAATAATAACCCCGCTGATGATAACAACTGAAAAAAATGCACCATCGATATGCCCCCCTTATCCACTCATTATACCATAATGTGGAATAGAAACCATATGATGATGCTAGGAAATTGGAAATGTCCTTAACAGGATATCTTAACTCAATCAGGCGATTACTCTTTTTCAATCTCAAGAGCAATGAGTTCTTTTGGATACTCTACTTCATCGATTAGCACGAATGTACAGTCTTTTTCTTGATCGGAAAAACTAAGGATGACCTTCTCAATTGCAGATACAGCATTTGTTTCAATTAGGTTTTTCAAACTTCTCATAATTGTTCCTCTCTTCCTTCATAATTCGATAAGTAACGGGTAAAACATATAACAAGGCAACATAAGCACCTATGGTTATCAAAGCTTTGATTTCCGGCAATGGGATAAAGATCACTAGTGAAGTTAAAATTAACCCACGTAATATCGATTTTCTCTTTAGTCTTTCTCTCACCCGCTGGTTAATGATCGGTTTTTTAGCCGTATCTGATGGTGCATATAGATAGGCAAGTAACGGGATCGCCATGGCGGCTGCGATGCACAAATAGGGGTTAATTGCAACATGTGCAGCCGTCCAAGGCAACATTATGAAGAAGACTAAACTGGATATCATACATTTAATTGAAGATTTTGCATGCAAGCCTTGAGCGGTTTGCCTCAAAAGATTATATGCAGCTAACGTAATTACAGACTGCCAAAAGATGCCAAGTATGAGAGACAACACGATAACTACAAAAAGCTTAGACATGCCAAGATAAAACATTTCAAGTCCATATCTTAACCGAATAGCATGTATGGATTCTGCCTCTAAGTCGAAAAGATTACCTGCAATTGCCATATATCTCTTTTTTATCATCGTTTACCTCGAATCTTTATTCCACTGAAAACACATATGCTTTCAATTGATCCTCTTCCATTTCTAAATCCACGATTGTATAGTTTAGAAAAGCTTGCTTTAGGTGAATTTCTCCTTCATTAAGCAAAGTCGTTTGTTTTTGAGTCTTACTGTTGGTTACACTTAGCGTTACTAAAAATTTGTAAGTTGTTTCTCCTTTTTCCCTAAAAATTTCAATAATGCGAATGTCCTTTACAGTGATCTCAAGTGATTTCATATAAGCCATGTTCAAAATATGTAAATAATTATGTAAAAACGTTTCTTTCATCGCTGAAGAGCACAACAGATCTGTTTGTACGTCCACAAAATTTAAGATATCCTCCCATTCAGAAGCACTGGCATTGTCGCTGCTCTTAAGATTGTAAATCGATTCAAAAAACGATCTCATCGTATACTGTGCATACGATTCACCGAAGCCTTCTTTAAGTACTAAAAAAACAATCACGGTTACTAAAATTATGAGTAATATTATTTTTGCTTTTCCCTTCATGATCACCTCTTTTTATGTATTAGGTGACCAATACCTATTCCATAACCTCATAATAATGACAAAAATTCATCTTATATGTGTTTTTTCCTAAATGATAATGATTCTTTCCTAAATGAACTTGTCTTAAAAAACACCTCATGTTAAAATAAACTAATTTTATTATCGTAACAATTAGGAGGACACCATGTCTGAAATCAAATACCAAAGTACACGCATGAAAACTGAGAATAGAACTTTTACTGAAGCTGTTTTACAAGGCATTTCACCAGATGGTGGTCTCTATGTTCCCACACACTTCCCCAAACTTGACATTCATAGCACTGAATTTACAACTATGGATTATCAACAATTGGCTGAGTCCATTTTTACCCCTTTCATGTCTGAGCTCTCTTCAGACATGATTCAAAGCGATGTAAAAAATGCCTATGATACCAAATTCAAGAGCTCTGATATCGTACCTATAAGAACTTTAGGCGAAGCTTCGTTTATCGAGCTGTTTCATGGAAAAACCCAGGCATTCAAGGATATGGCGTTGTCAATTCTACCCTACTTTATGTTAACCAGTATCGCACACAATAAAAGTGAGGATTCTGTTCTCATACTAACAGCTACCTCTGGTGATACAGGTAAGGCGGCTCTTGAAGGTTTTGCTGATGTCCCAGGCATCGATATTGCAGTATTTTATCCAACCGACGGTGTCAGCGACATCCAAAAGAAGCAAATGACCACGCAATCAGGTGACAATGTTCACGTCTTCGGAATAAATGGCAATTTCGACGATGCGCAAACTGCAGTAAAAACACTTTTTAACGACGAAGAATTAAAAGCACTTTTGGGAGAACGCGGCTATCGCTTCTCATCAGCAAACTCAATCAACATCGGCAGATTGCTCCCCCAAATCATCTATTACTTTAACAGCTACAAGCTACTCGTCAACGCTGGAACGGTCAAGCTCGGCGATGCGATTAACATCTGTGTACCGACAGGTAATTTCGGTAACCTACTCGCTGCCTACTATGCGATGCAAATGGGACTACCCGTTCATAAGTTCATCTGTGCTTCAAACCAAAATCACATCCTAACGGATTTTATAAACACTGGCATCTACAATACCAACAGAGCATTTCATACCACTACATCACCTTCTATGGATATCTTGATTTCAAGCAACCTTGAGCGTTTGCTTTATCACCTATCAGGTGGTGATACAGATTTGATCCAACATCTGATGAATGAGTTAAAATCATCTGGTAAGTATGAAGTACCATCATCAATCAAGGCAGCACTCGAGCAATTTTATGGTGGCTACGCCGACGAATCCAAAACACAGCTAGAGATAAAAACAACCTTTACACAAGAACACTACCTCATTGATCCACACACAGCCGTTGCATACAGTGTCTATAAGGATTACGTTAAAGCAACTGATGATCACACACACACACTTATCGCAGCGACAGCAAGCCCATATAAGTTCGCAGACAGCGTTCTAGAAGCACTTGGACACGATGCATCAGAAGGCACACCGTTTGACCGTATCAGAAAGCTTTCAGAGATCACAGGAACCGTGATACCAAAAGAAATCGCAGCACTTGAATCCGCTGAAGTCAAGCACGACGGTACGATCGAGAAGGCTGAGATTAGAAGTACAGTTGCTGGACTTTTATAAGTTTGGTTAAGATTTGCATATGAAAGTAAAATGAGCGTATAAACTAACGGCTCCGGTTCCGGTCAGTCAACTGAAGGAACCTCCGTCGTTAGTTTATACGCTCATTTTTTAAGTTCGGAGAATCCTTCAGTTTACTGACCGGATTCGGAGAACCCACTTCATGCGTCCAATATCTTTTGCTTTATACACTATGTAAGAAAGGCTCATATTTTAAGTTCGGAGAATCCTTCAGTTTACTGACCGGATTCGGAGAACTTAAAATATGAGCCTTTCGACCTGTATAAAACAAAACCAAATTATAAGCTACTTTATGCCCCTAAGCACCTCAACCAAAAACGCATAGGTTCTAGCAGTTGACGAAATGCTAAGTCTTTCAAATGGCGTATGCACATCGTGCATTTCTGGTCCAAGTGAAACCATATCGATATCGCCGAGTTTTTCTTTTAAGAAGCCGCATTCAAGTCCAGCATGAATTGCGTCTACCTTTAGTTCCTTGCCAAACATCTCTTGATAAGTCGCTTTCATAAGCTCTCTGGTTGGCGACTCTACTCTGTATTGCCACTCTGGATAATCTGCAGTTAACGTATTTTTAGCGCCAACTGTTTCACAGATAATTGCCATGACTTCATTAAGCTCTTGCTTTTTAGATTTTACCGAGCTTCTAAGCGCATTTGTTAGCTTAAGGGTTTCTCTAGTCATCTCAAGTACACCTAGATTATTAGAAGATTCAACTAAACCTTTAATGCCTGCACTCATGGTGTAAACACCAAAAGGTGTCAATCTCAATAACTTCTCGATATTATCTCTCGTTTCAGTTGAAAGCACTTCTTTAGGTGAGTCCATCTCAGTCGCTTCAAGCTTAATCGCAGGATCTGCAATTTCATACTCTGCTTTGAAGGTTGCCTCTAATGACATCACGAGTTCTTCCATCATCATCACGTCTCTTGAGTTGATCATAAATTCAAATTCGCAACGCTTTGCAATGGCATTCATTTTCTCACCACCGCGAATGGTGATCAAATCATAATCAAAGTGATTTTTGAAAGTCGTCAAAACTCTACCAGCCAACTTGATCGCATTGGCTCTATTTTTATCGATTTCAGCACCTGAGTGTCCACCCGCTAAGCCTGATATAATCAGTTTAAAGGCTTCCATTTTGTTTGCAGGCTGATAGCTTAAAGGTAACTCAGCGATGTTGTTAACGCCACCTGCACAAGAAGCCAATATAACGCCTTCCTCTTCAGAATCAAGATTAATGAGAATATCCCCTTTTACATTTTCAGGTTGAAGTGCAATAACGCCATCCATACCAGTTTCCTCTGAAGTTGTAAAAAGTGCGATTAATTTAGGATGTTCAAGTGTCTTGTCTTCAAGCACACTCATGGTCATCGCGACAGCGATGCCATTATCTGCACCTAAAGTTGTCCCCTTTGTTTTTATATAGTCGCCTTCAACCACTATTGGAATCGGCATCGTATCGAAATCAAATTCGAGTTCGTCAAGCTTTACACAGACCATATCTGTATGACCTTGTAAGATCACAGTTGGCGCTTGCTCATAACCTGCAGTAGCCGGTTTTGTGATAATAATATTGTTAGATGCTTCTCTTACGACTTCAAGACCCTGTTCTTTTGCAAACGCTTCAAGAAATGCTGCTACAGCCGCTTCGTTTCCAGACTCTCTTGGAATACGCGTCAAAGCTTCAAAATTGCGAAAAACACTTTCAGGTTTTAAATCTTTTAGTAAATCTGCCATTGGCTTTCCCCTTTCAGTTATTCATCACTTAATTTGCACCGTTCACAAAAAGACTTGTGAACAAACAAAAGCTGTGTCGATGCCACACCATCAACACAGCTTCATTTTAACATATTATTTCAGTATTCGAAAGGAAATTGGCGCTACACATAGTTCTTTCAGCTCTGAATCGCTTAATTTCTGATCCATATATAAATCGATGTAAGCCTCATCTGCCATATTTACCGTCACGGGTACATCTGATAGATTTACCAACACCTTCGTACGCGAAGTGCCTTCTATTTTGTCAAAGATGAGAAGGTCAGAGGTCATTCTCGCTTCATCCCATCTCACAGTCATAGACTTGAACTCAGGATGCGCTTTTCTAAGTGCAATCAATTGCTTAACATGCGCTTTCAAATCCAAATTCTGCTCCGATTCATCCCATATCATACACTGTCTGTTGCCATCATGAACACCAAACAAACCGATTTCACTGCCATAATAAACACTTGGCGTACCACCAAATGTCATCTGTAGCAAGAATGCAAGCTTTACCCTTCTTACATCCTCATCAAGTAGTGTATGAATCCTTGAAGTATCATGGCTATCGAGAAGATTAAATAGATTTTCTCCTACATTTGGGGGATAACTCACAATTAAACGACTCATGGCATCCTTATAGGCATACGCGTCATAGTCCGAATACTGTGGCTCACAGCTCAGCAAATGCCATACTGGATAGGTAAACTCATAGTTCATCACCGAATCAAATTGATCGCCACGTAGCCAAGGGGTTGCATCATCCCAATTTTCACCTAAGATAAAAACATCTGGTTTCACCTTTCTGATGCGCTCTTTAAAGATTCGCCAAAAAGCATGTGACACCTCGTTAGAAACATCTAAGCGCCAGCCATCGATATCATACTCACGAATCCAGTACTCTGCCACAGAAATTAGATACTCCTGTGCCTTGGGATTGGTTGCACGCCATTTGGGCATATTGGGTGTAAAGGCAAAAGTCTCATAATTGAGGTCCCCTGCTTTTAAAGGCCTTTTAGGTGCAGGAAAACCCTCTTTATTGAGTTCAAAGTTAAGTACGGGCTCAGCCTTGAGATGGAAGCACTCAGCGTATTCTGACGCATAGCCCTTTTGAACAACATCTTGAAAATAAGGATGCTTAAAGCCACAGTGATTAAACACCGCATCCAGCATGACGCGAATCCCGCGTTTATGTGCTTCCTCAACTAGCTTTTTAAAATCCGCATTGGTACCAAACTCTGGGTCTATTTTAAAATAATCAATGGTATCGTACTTGTGCGTTGTAGGCGCTTCAAAGATCGGTGTAAAATAGATCCCCGTCGCGCCAAGCTCAGCGATGTAATCTAGATGTTCAATAATCCCCTTTAAATCGCCTCCAAAATGCATCTCGTTGGTAACTAGCTTTTCACTTCCCCATGGTAATACCGAGGGTTTATCTAAGCTCTGATCACCATTGGCAAAGCGTTCAGGGAAAATTTGATACCATACCGTATCCTTGACCCAGCTAGGTGCTGTAAAAATATCTTCGTGATTCAAGTAAGGAAAATTAAAGTAATCATTTAAGCTAGATACAATTTCAGGATGCTTTTTCATAGAAACTGCACCATGCGCGCCATAGAATACAGTCTCTTCACTTGAAGTTAGAACAAATGCATAACGCGTTCTTTTAAAATCCGGTCTGATACTGACCAGCCAATAATCGTATAAACCATCGCTATAGTCACGAATCATTTCTACGGTTTCATTGACCCAACTGTGCGTCTGTGTAAAATCACCTTCATAGGCCATTTCAGTACGTACCCAATTAAATGGATCTCCTGAAATAAGGCTGATACTTGAAACATCTCCGTTTGCGGTTCTAATGCGCAAATTCAGAGTGTCTGCGTCCAGTGCATAAGCGTATTTACTTTTTGCTTCATGATAAATCGCGTGTAAATTCATAATCAGCTCCTAAATATATTTTATAAAATCCTATCCGTTTTAGCTTTATCGTTGATATTTTTAACTTTCAATTTTCAATCAATTTAAGACATATGTTTACCTCATAAGAACTTAATTAACACTTTAATCTTAAATAATAAATTAATTATACTTAAAGCCATTACATAAAAATACCTATCTTCTGTGAGAATATCTCAGTAAAATCAAGGGTTAACTCCTCTCCCACAAAAAATATTTCACATTTTGTAAAGTTTGCTTTGCATATTTTGCAAAGTGTGCTATACTAAAATTGCAAAGTTAACTATGCATCAAAAAAGGAGCGTGATTGCCATTAAAAATAAGATATCCGAGCTAAGAAAATTGAATAAGCTCTCGCAAGAAGAACTTGCACTGGCGGTTGGCGTTACAAGACAGACGATTACATCAATTGAAGTTGGTAAGTACACCGCCTCACTACCTTTGGCATATAAGATTGCCAAACACTTTAACCTCACCATAGAAGAGGTTTTCGATTTTACAGAAATGGAGGATTAATCATGACAAATACACAAACAAGCACACTTAAATCTAAAGCAACCAAAAGAATGGTGATGCACATCGGACTCGCAATTATTATCGTTATTGGTTATTTATTGGTTTCATCTAAAGTAACTGATGCCGCTGGCAGTGGTTTTATATTGGGATTTTCAATCGGACTCCTTGGACTAGATCTTGTTTTGCTCACAAAGCTAGTCATTGCAATGCGAAACGAAACCGCACTCAAACAGCTATTTATCAAAGAAGCTGATGAACGCGGTATTCTTATAAGAGAAAAGACAAGTCGATATTCGATGGTTGTCTACAGTGTCGTTTTAGGCATCGCATGTGTTATCTCTTTTTTCATAAACGATGTCGTTTTCTTAACTTTGTTTTGCGTCATGATCGGTATGGCATTTGTCAAACTCGTTTTGAAAGCCTATTTCACAAGAACGCTTTAATCAAACGTTTTGTATTTCTAGAGCTTCTTTATACCGCCTATGCTGTATAAGGAAGCTTTGATACATTTTAGAATAGTATTTTTCAAGCTCGTAATTGAGTCCTTTACTCATTTGTATCAGCTTTAATAGCAGCTTTTCATCATCAATCATATGGCTTTGCCAGTCTAATTTATCCAAATGCTTGATCATCAGCTCAACAAAACGCTCTTTTTTTAAAGGTTTGAGTGTGGAGACAAACATGGTGTTAGATTGTTCAATCGCTTGTAGCAAATGCGTCAGTTGGTTTGGAATACTTCTTTCTGTGACACATTCACTTTCCCAATCATTGCTAAAGCTGTCTTCTGGATTAAGCCTTCCCAGTCTAAAGGCACCCCATAGAAGGTTGTCTCTAAAAGCACTTTCATGAAAGTGAGAGCCCAATTTACTTGCTAGCTTTAGTCCTTTTTCAAAATATGGCATGCCACCTTCATAATCATCAGAGGCATAAAAGGTGAGTCCCAGCATCTCATAGCTACCTATGATACTGAGCAGGTTAGCCTCGTTAAGATAAGTGTTCAGTGCTTTTTGAAACTGAATCAATGCACTTAAATCCTTTCTAAGTGAAAGATATGCAAAACCCATCCAATAATAAAGATGACCATTTTCACCATAGGTGCTCGCTTTATCTAAAATCTCTAAAACCGATTGATAGTCTTTGGCAACCTTTGCCGTATCGATCCCCCAGTAGAGATAATATCTAAACTTCTGTTCAGCACTCATCAACTGTTCGACTGATTCTAACAAATGTCTTGTCTCTTCGAAGACTTCACGTTCTTTTCGTGTGCAGTAAAAGGCTAACTGTACGATGTAGTAATCAATAATTAAAGGCGAATGCATGTACTTTTCAGAATCCGCACTAATCTGTTCAAAGATGATCTTAGAGTTTGAAAACTCATTGAAGTTAAGCTCGTCTAGAAACCTTTGAAAAAGTGCTTTACCTGACTGTATAAACCCTTCTGAATCATTATAGTGAATGGCAAGCGCATCAAATAAGTCAGAGATTACCTGCTCTGAGGGGATAATTTCAGCATTTTCGATACGACTGAGGTAGGAGCTGACACAGATGCCCTCTGAAAGCGCTTTTTGACTCATATTTTGATAAATACGGTTCATTTTTATGATGGAACCTAGGATTTTAACATTGGTCTTATTGATTTCTTTCTTCATGTCTGCCTCCTCAGTTACAAAAACAGATTATATTTGTAGACATACTCTTGTTATGTTGCGATTCTTGTTGTGTTGCGATTATTGTGATGTTGCAATGCTTTTAGTGCTGAAGTGTTGTAATGTACAATATTAATATGCTTTAGCAGAAGACGATAAGTTGAAAAAAAATCTGGTAGCCTATCGTTATACGACAGAATACCAGATTTATGAATAAGAAGGATTATAATCTTCCGTATAATTTGGTGATCTTTTTCATTTTATCTGCTAGGTGATCTGAAAGATCCTTCTGCGTGATTCTCCAAATCCAGTTACCACCTAAAGTCGATGGGAAATTCATTCTCGCTTTATTGTCTAGACCTAAGAAATCTTGCATTTGAGCGATAGCGAGATAAGCCGTCGATGACCAAACACCTCGTATGAAGCCCCAGTGGTAGCCTTCGCTACGATCGAGCTTTAAATAGTCCATTGCAAAGTCTCTATCTGCTTTAGCCACATTGTCCATCCATCCGACGATGGTTTCATTATCATGCGTGCCTGTATAAGCAACAAAGTTCTCAGAATAGTTATGAGGGAGATAATCACTTTCTTCTCTTGCATCAAATGCAAATTGTAGAATTTTCATACCTGGGAAGCCAGTAAATTCTCTGAGTTCAATAACACCCTCAGTCAAATAGCCTAAGTCTTCCGCAATGATGTTCACATCGCCAAGGGCTTCTTTAATTGCGATAAATAACTTTTTACCTGGACCATTTGTCCATTCGCCTCTCTCAGCAGTTGGATCACCATATGGAATCTCCCAGTAAGCTTCAAAGCCTCTAAAGTGATCGATTCTAATCACATCGAACATTTTTAAGCTGTAGTCAATTCGTTTAATCCACCAAGCATAATTTTGTTTGTCCATTTGCTCCCAATTGTAAATTGGATTACCCCAAAGCTGTCCAGTAGCTGAAAAAGCATCTGGTGGACAACCAGCAACACTGATTGGTTTAGCGGTTTTATCGAGTTTAAAGAGTTCAGGGTTTGCCCAAACATCTGAGCTGTCCTCAGCCACGTAGATCGGTAAATCTCCGATAATGGTGATGCCTTTATCCGCTGCAACTGCTTTTAAAGCAAACCACTGCTTAAAGAAGAAATACTGTGTGAAAACCCAGAAGAAAATTTCATCTTTATGTGTTTCTTTAAATTTTGCCACCTTTTCAGTTTTTGCATTTTCATAGCCTTTATCCCATTCGATCCAAGAGCGATTGCCATTGTGAGCTTTGATGGCCATGTAAAGAGCAAAATCCTCAAGCCAAGTTTTTTCTGCCTCATAGAACTTATTGAGTTCATGGCTTAATTTCACTTTTGAGTTTTCATATGCCATTCTGAGCAGTGGCATTTTATTATAATAGAGCTTTTCATAATCTACTTTATGCTTGTTTTTGCCAAGATCTGCTTTATCGACTGTTTTTTTATCTAGATAGCCCATATCGATTAGCTCTGCTAAATCAATGAAATATGGATTCCCAGCAAACGCGGAAAAAGACTGGTAAGGCGAATCTCCATATCCAGTTATCCCGATCGGCAATATTTGCCAGTTATGTTGTCCTGATTTCTCTAAAAAATCTAAAAACGCATAAGCACCTTTTCCAAGGTCACCGATGCCATACTCGCCTGGTAATGACGAAATATGCAATAGCACACCACTGCTTCTTTGTCTCATATAAAACCTCTCTCCATCCAACCTACTAATTTACTCACCATAAAACCCATATATGTTAATTGCTAGAATTTGCTTGCGTCCATTTCTGCAACCGTTTGCACAATCTCATTATATTTTGTTTCTTAATGCTTGTCAATAATAGTAGAAAGATAATTTGTATTGAATTTAGCACATAAATACCCTAAAATTAGAAATAAACGCATCTCAAATGGGTGATTTTTTATCCCTTTAGGTGCAACCGCTTGCATGAATTAGGAGGAAAAATGACATTTCAATTAGGCAAGAAACATTTACAATTTAGTTTACTCATTATTTTTACTATGGTTTTATTATTGGGTTGTCAAAGTGAAAATACGGTTTCAACTGAAACCACACAGCTCTCGACGGAAACCTCTGAGACGAACGAAGCGACGGAAGCAACAACTACCGAGAAACCAGCAGCTAAAATCACAGCAAGTATTACATCAGATGATATTATCTATTTTATTATGGTTGATCGATTTGCTGATAGCGATCCCGATAGTAATCTTTCCGACGTTAACAAGGAAGATATGAGAGCCTTCCAAGGCGGTGATCTTCAAGGCGTCATTGATCATCTTGATTATATAAAGTCTCTAGGGGCAACTGCGATTTGGTTAACACCAGTTATGACAAATGGCCCAAACGGTTATCACGGCTACTGGATCTATGACTTTGAGTCCGTCGATCCACATTTTGGTGATATGGCTACCCTTCAATCACTTGTTAATAAAGCACACGATATGGACATTAAAGTCATTCTTGACTACGTCGTCAATCACACTGGATACAATTCGCCTTGGCTTTCTGACCCTGACAAGGCAGACTGGTTCCATCCAGATAAGCCGCTCAATAATTTCAAGGATGTCAACGAGCTCGAGACGGGATGGTTGGCTGGACTACCAGATCTTGATCAATCCAACCCTGAGGTAAAGGACTATTTCATCAATAACGCGATTTGGTGGATCGACCAGACGGGAATCGACGGGTTTAGACTTGATACCATGAGACATGTTTCACATGAATTTTGGCAAGATTTTTCGGGTGCGATTAAAGAAAAATATCCCGATTTCTTCTTACTCGGCGAAGTCTGGGATGGCAACACAAATACACTTGAATCCTATCATGAGGACGGCATAGACAGTTTGACCAACTATTCGCTTTATAACGGCATTATCAATGCGTTTAATGTAAAACCGAATATTCTATCTTTAGCCAATGCACTAGAAAAAGAAAAGAATTTTTCTACGCCAACTGAAAATGCCTTGTTCATAGACAATCATGACAACGCGAGATTTATGAGCCAGAATCCTAAAAATAAGTTAGAATACACCAAATTAGCTCTTGCTTTCACTTATACCTATCCTGCAATCCCAGTCATCTACTATGGTACTGAAATTGCAATGGATGGTGCTTACGATCCGGTCAATAGAGCTTTTATGGATTTCAGTAAAGCCGAAGTGTCCGATGAAACAAACTTAATTCCTTACCTTCAGTTTTTAACGAAAATTAAGGCAACTTATTCAGAAGGCTTCCAATTAATCTACAGAGACAAATCCACTATGGTCTATGAGATCTCAAAAGATAATAACCGTTTACTGGTTGTGTTAAACGCCAGTGAGTCAGAGCAAACCATTAGCTTCGATTATACTGAAGCAGTTTTATTAACTGAGCTGACAAGTGGTGAAAGCTTAACCTTTCAATCGGGCTCAAATACACTCATATTACCGCCACTCATGGGTCAATTCTATATCATATCAAATTAAAACGCGTAATAAAACTTTGCTACTAAATAATAAGGTGCTTTAGCATAACTTGCTAAAGCACCTTTATTCTTTAGTGATACTCATTCTTTAAATACAGAAAACTTAACTAAGTTTAGTTCTTTAAATTTACACGATTTCTTAATTTCCAAGTTATTCACTTAAGCTTTAGAAAGCTTGTTTAATCTTAATCTTTAACGTCTGTATCAGTTCATAAGGCGTTTCACCTAAATATTCCTTTAGACCATATGAAAAAATAGGTTTGGGTTCGACGGCATATGCAACACTTTGAATGTCATTTAGAATATTTTTAATAATCGTCTCTGCCAGTATATTGGGTGTGTTAGGAAGTGCAATGATAAAGCAATTCACACCAAAACGCGCAGTATAAGCCTCTTCAGGTATGGCATCCTCAATGGCATGGGCTACGTTAACTAAGACGCGATCAGCGACACTTCTTTTTTCAATCGAGTTGATTTGAGCAAAGTTGTCTACACAAATCATGGCTGTCGTTAAAAACACCATGCTTTTACTTTGCTTGTCGATGGATTGCTTCAGTTCGTTGACAAATGCGTCACTTGTTTTAAGAAATGTCAAAGGGTCTCTTTCAGGTATTTTATTCAGTACTGGATCCTTTGCAGACAAGGACAAGTCATAGGTGACGCCCTCAGCTTTTAAAGGCATCCCATCTGAATTATACGCAACAATAGTTATCCGGTCTTCAAAAACCGCGTACCCTCCATCCGTGTTCCGAATACGATACGAATATTCACATGTGTCCACAGAACCGCTAATCAAAGCTAAAAACTGATCATAAACCTCTGTCAAATCTTCTGTGTATAGACGCTCTAAAAATACGTCATAGGTAACAGGTAAGACGGGTTCTTCAGATAATCCCAGCCTTTTAAATCTTCTATCATAAGGTACGGTTAATAGGTTACTTATATCTATCTGCCATGACTCTAATAGAGTTTTCATTTCTCACCTCTACTTTATAAAAAGTGAAATAACCAATTCTAATACTAATATATCCCAAATTAGAAATTTTTTCTATCTCTATCCGTCATTTACATTTTTAATCATTAATCATTATTCGCCATCTTCCAAATTCTAATTGCTTCAGCTACCGACCAGGCTTGAGCTGAACAGCCCTTTTGATTAAACGGTTCTGTCGCATCAAATACTTCTGATAAACTGCCGATTACGCCATTTTCCAAATGCATCATCCAATCTTTTAATGCGTTTTGTAAATATGAAAGATCCTTGTAGGTCTTATAATGCGCCTCTAGATAAGGACCCATTAACCAAGCCCATACAGTCCCTCTATGATAAGCACCATCTCGACTGAGTAAATCGCCTGTATAGATGGGGTGAAAATTCTCATCATCAGTTCTAAGTGTTCTTAATCCATATGGGGTTTTAAAATGCTTCATCACATAATCGACAACCGCCTTGTGTCTGTCTAGATTCAGAACTGAAAAAGGCAAACTCACAGCAAATATCATATTGGGTCTTGGAATATCATACGCTTTTCCATCAATAATCAGGTCATATAAATTTTGTCCAGCTTCATTCCAAAACTGCTCATTAAATGCCGATTTCGTGCGTGAACTTAACTCTAAATACTTATGTTCTTCGCCATTTGACAGCATTGTTGAAAATGCTGCCATGATTTGTAGCGCATTGTACCAAAGCGCATTGATTTCTACTGCTTTGCCATGTCTAGGGGTTACCACCCATCCATTTACCTTAACATCCATCCAAGTCAGTTGAGTGGTTTCATTTCCTGTGCTAAGTAAGCCATCTTGATCCATATAAATATCATTTATGGTACCATTAACATGAAAATCAATGATTTCTACTAACTTCGGATACACTTTTTCTAATGCACTTAAATGATTTGTTTTCACCATATACTGGTACATTGCATGAAATAACCAAAGCGTTCCGTCTGAAGTATTGTACATCGGTGCTTGGCCCTCATCTGGAAAATTGTTAGGGATAATGCCTTTATGCGCCATTTGTAAAAAACCTTCAATCATTTCAAATGCTTCTTCATATCTACCAGTTTCAAGGGTTAAACCAGGGATCGAAATCATTGTATCTCTACCCCAGTCAGTAAACCAAGGATATCCTGCAATGATCGTTTTCTTTCCAGTCGTCTTTCTATAGACGATAAAATCGTCTGAGGCTTGTACCAATTGCTTTAAAATATCAGATTCTGCGCCAGCACTTTTCATGAGCTGTTCGTATCGCATCGTTCTCGCTTCATGAATCTCGCTTAATGATCTAAAATCAGATGCGGTATTCACTCTAAGTTCTATGGTTAAAGTATTTGACTTAGGGGTTATGGTCCCTTCAACGGCCACGATATGTGCCTCTATGTCTGGATAGCCTCTCTCAGTTTCTATAGGATAATAACTCTCTTCTGTTAAACATAATGGAAAACGATAAGTAACGCTTTCATCACTCACAAACTGAGCGTAGACAGTGTGTTGCTGATCGGATATCACTGCCATTTGATTTTCATCGTTAAAATAGGTGGTATATTTCTCTGGATCTGGTGTAATTGTCTCGTGATGATCTCTAAAGTTTACCAAAAGCTCAAACTTAATTTTTACATCACCTCTATGAACTAAAGTCTCTGGTAAGCTAATTTTATATTTTGCTGCAAGATGATTGCTACCATAGGCCAAACCGATTTGTTCCTTTAAATCTGCACCTAAGATCGGTTCATGAAAGCGTCTTTGTAGAGTTCCCTTATGGTCGAAAGCCGTAAGGTTAGATTCTGTCTTTGGAATACCGGTAACGTTTTCATAAACAAATGGATAGACATTATCCCCCACAACGATAGAAACCACCATCTTAGAAATCAAATGAAATCTTTCCACCGGTGGATTATCACTAACACAAAAAAGGCCATGGTATTTTCTGCAGTTTGTACCATCCACAGTACCAAAGCTATACCCCCCTAGACCGTTGGTTAGAAGATACTCATGATTCATAATATCAAACACTGTTTTTTTCATAATTGATCCTTTCTATTAAGCACTATACTTTTTCTTTTAACTGTACACTACATTTTCTCTATTTCTAATAAAATCTCATTTAGAATATTTTGGTTGGCACTGATAATCAATCCTTCCCCTTCAAAGCCATGAGCTTCACCGCTGAATTTGTGTACGATACAGCCGGCTTCTTTTGCAAGTAATATCCCCGGTGCCATTTCCCATATATTTTTAGAAAACAAGATATGAACGGCATTTTTATGACTTGAAACAAAGGCAAAATCCACTGAAGAAGCACCTTGTATTCTAATGCGCATCGCTTTACCTAGTAATCGTCCTATTAATTCATTTTGAAAGGTTCTCGAGCTTGGATTTGACTTTGAAAAATCACCAAAAGACACAATACTTTTTTCTAATGTCTGATGACCTTGATTTGTCCCAATAGAGATGCCATTTAAAAAAGCGCCTTGGCCTAAAATCGCAACGTAAAGCTCCTTAAGTTTTGGTAAATAAATCATACTAAATAGCACAGCGTCTCCTTCTAAAAGCGCCAGTTGAATGCCAAAATAGGGAATCCCCTGTGTGAAATTAAGCGTTCCATCAATTGGGTCGCAGACCCAAATCCGCTTATGATTAGACACGGTTTGATTCTCCTCCTCACCAACAAAACCATCGTTTGGAAAAAGGTTTAGTAGTAGCGCTTTAATCTCCCTCTCCATTTGAATATCCAATGAAGTTACGATGTCCTGTCTGCCTTTTTCCATCACTTCATAATCATTTCCAAGAAGTCGATCTGCAAGCTGAACCACTTCTCTTACGACTTGTTCTGACCAATGCCCTGACGGAAAATCTTTGTTCTTCATGTTTTACCTCTCTTCAAATAGTAACAATTTTAATTATATCCCATATCATCCGTTACACAAGTGTTATATTTAACCACAAAAACAGTCTTGACAGCAATTGAAATATTTGATAAATTATTAACAAGCAAGGTATTTACCGAGATGCGTCTTTGTAAATGTCTTTTCATCGTCCCCCCCTAAGAGAGTAGAGATTTCTTATCTCAAAGGAAGCAGACCATATATTTTGTGCTGTCCTTCTTTTATCTCTCGGTAAAAGAATTTTTTTTTGGAGGTAAATGTGCAAACCATTAAACAATTGATCGACCAACTTTACGAGAATGAAGATCTATCAGATGAATTGTTACTCAGAATCATAGATGAAATCGATGGAGAAACCACACCTTATTTATTTGAAAAAGCACTTGATAAAAAGTCTCTCTTTTATAAGGATACCGTTTTTATGAGAGGTCTAATCGAATTTACAAATTATTGTAAGCAAAATTGTAGCTATTGTGGTATCCAAGGACAAAATAAAAACGTCGATCGTTATCGCTTAAGTAAAGAAGCTATTCTGCACTGCTGTGAAGAAGGTTACCATTTGGGCTATCGTACATTTGTACTTCAAGGTGGAGAGGATCCATATTATACAGATGAGCGCTTAGTTGACATTATTTCAGCGATTAAATTCAACCACCCAGACTGTGCCGTTACACTTTCAGTTGGTGAAAGAAGCTATGAAAGTTATGAAACTTTAAAAAAAGCTGGCGTGGATCGTTATCTTTTAAGACATGAGACTGCTTCAAAAGAGCTTTACGAAGCATTACACCCTAAAATGAGCTTTGAAAACCGTCGTGAATGCTTGTTCAACCTAAAGAAACTAGGTTTTCAAGTCGGTGCAGGTTTTATGGTGGGGCTACCTAATCAGACAAACACGGATTTAGTTGCCGACCTCAGATTTATTAAGACATTACAGCCAGAAATGGTTGGTATTGGTCCTTATATCCCACATGATGAGACCCCTTTAAAAGGTTCAAAGGGTGGTACTGTTGAAGCGACATTAATAATGGTCGCACTTGCTCGACTTTTGTTACCTCAAGCATTATTACCTTCTACGACTGCCATGGGAACACTCGATCCTAAGGGGCGTGAAAAAGCCCTTAAAGCTGGCGCAAACGTCGTTATGCCTAACCTCTCACCAACAGATGTAAGAGAGAAATACGAGCTCTATAAAGACAAAATCTGTACAGGTGACGAAGCCGCTCATTGCCGTCAGTGTATTGAGGGCAGAATTAAAAGCGCTGGCTTTAGAGTGGATATGGGTAGAGGCGATCACGCGTCGATCAGTGAACCACAAGATGCACTTGGCGTACAAATCTTTGACCTAACACAAACCTTATAAAACAATTACTAATATAATCTAAAAAAAGCTATGGTGTCATTACTCTGAACCATAGCTTTTATGCTTTTACCACAAATTTATCTTTTTATTTCTCTCTCGTTTTTTTAATTTACTTACATAATTATTGCAATTCCCTTTTCTAGTATTACAGTTTATTGTTTTTGAACCGGAATCATAATATCCATAAAAGTTACACCATTTTCTACAGTGACTTGTTCTAAGCACTTTGCTTCTCTTAATTCTCGATTATAAAGGCTGTTGGCTTCGATCCACTTAACCAGTGTTTGCCAGCCTTTTGGAATTCGCTCAAAAGGGTTGATAAAAGGCTCTGTGATTCTAATGACAGCGTATTTATAGCTTGGAATCACCTTAATTTCTACTAGCTCTTTCATCAAAATTGTCTCGTCAAAATTATCCTCTAACTTAACCCAATACTCGTAGCCACGATACCCTTTTTCAGACTCAGTTTCACTCACTGGATAATCAAAGCCATATTGTTCTGTTGATTCTGGTAGATCATATTTCTTCATTAGCCCCTGCATAAAGCCAATTACTTCATCCTCTGGATTTTCACTAATTACCACATGACTGGCTACGCGCATCTCTGGTAACGATTTGTACATGACATCACTTAAATAATCCATTGTTTCATCTCCTTTATAGCCATCAATTTTTAATGGTGCAATCGACAAAGGTGGTTGGATTGCAATCTTACTTTTTTTCGCCTGCTTCGGTGACATATGAAAACAGCTACTAAAAGCTCTCGAAAATGCTCTTTCAGAGCCATATCCATACTTAACTGCCACATCGATTAGGCGTTTATTGGTCTGAATGTCCTTCAAAGCAAATGTCATCTTTCTTTTGCGTATATAGGCAACAAGACTCTCACCAGTATAGATGCCAAATAACCTGTGGAAATAGTCGGTCGAATAACCTGCAAATTCGGCAACCGTTTCGGCACTTATCGGCTCTTCAACATTTGCATCAATATAAGATATGACATTCAAAAGTATTTCTATCGTCTCCATCATTGCCCTCAATTCTTGCAAGAATTTATTTATGGATCCTTTACTCTTATTATAACCAATCTAGAAAAAAAAAAAGGACCGTTTCTGTCCTTTTTCATTAAATACTATTTTTAATAAATGGTGAGGCTGTGTAATTAATATGATCAATGCGATAACCGATGCCTTGTCTTACCAATCTAATCTGTCCTTTTTCCACATCAACTTTATATACCTCGTCTGTCTCAATGAGCTTAGATTCAACTGTGATTTGAAAGTTAAAGTAAATCTCATCAGACTCAATATTGACACGTTCTAGTTTAACCTCTGTTACCTCAATCAAAAGTGATTTAGCTTCAGCAATATCTGGAGCCATCATCCAAAGACGATTGCCCATTAGCTCTTTTTTAAATTTTTCAGTAAACCTGCCCTTAAGTTTTTTATCAACGGATTGGTTGAGTTTTGTAATGTAGGTTTCAAATGTTTTTTCATCTGCTAAAAGTGTTTCTTCAGGTAATAAATCAGACAAGGTGGATGGATCGGCTTCGTATAGCCTCACAAAAAAATTGGTAGTGACTTGTTCTGCTCTTTCTATTGCATTTTCATAGCCTATGTAAGCCACCGTACTCAATGCCAGTATCGCTACAAGGCCAAAGCTTATAAATATCCATTTTGTGTTGTGGCGGTTCGATATTTTACTCATTGAATCCTCCAAATCTATCTAGGTTAATGCTTTAACAATAATTTACCCCAAATCCATTAAGAAATGATTAACCAAATATGAAAAAACCGGTGTTCACTAACAGTGAACACCGGTTATATTGCTTAAGAATTTATTAAATCATGTTGGCTACAAATCCTAACATCATTTTTGCTATTGTGAAAACGATAATAAAAGCAATTGTGACTAATGTATTGCTCAATCTAGAATATTCCACAGGATAAGCACCATCTTGGTTGATGTAATAGTGTGCTTTAAGTCCCAACACCAAATCTATGAGATTAAGAAGGATCATAAGAATTACTGTAAACCCAAAAATTTGATTCACAAGGTCAAAGCCTTTGGATAATGTTGCAGATAATACTTCGCCATCGAAGAAGACATCCATAATATCACCTTCGATCATCGCAAGACCAAACACAGCTAATATACCGACAATTGCAAGTACGACAAATGCTTTTATAATCAAACTAAAAACACGTCTACCAAGACTACTTTCTGAAAAAAGCATCTTCTCAAAAGGATGATAAACCTTACTGTACTTCTCATCATAAGCTTTAACTGAAATCTTCGCGATATCTTGACTGTGAAGATGTCTGACGCTATTTCGATCTTCAACTAGCATCGTGCCGCTTTCCTTTCTTGCAAGATCAAAATACTTATCCTTTTCTTCTTTTGACAGTCCTTCTACATGTAAAACTTCCCCATATTTCATATGAATACTTAGCGCATACATGATTTTTGCCACATTCTTTATTGGTGCTTGATTTTTTTCACTCATTTATGCCTCCGATAGTGTTATATATTATTATTACCTTATCTGCGGTCATTTCAAACAGTTCATTAGCATCATTATAGCATATTTAATCTCTCAATAAGATTATAGCAGTACCAGTAATAAAATCTTAATATTCTGAAAGTTATTGTACCATCTGCTCCAACTCATTGATGAATTTAAATTTTTCTTGAATCAGTTCAGTTAAGACATAATATGCGATGGAAGTCTCTTCCTCTCCAGAAACCATACGACCTTGTATATCTACAAGAAGTGCATAAAGTGACTTTTGCTGAGATAAAGCATAATTGACTAACGGTCGTCTCTCAAATATTGTGATCGGTATAATGGTTCTTGCAAACTGATTAACGAGATTGGATATCTTATCAAACACACCAAAATCAATCTTCTCAGCGATTTCATCAGTGAGTGTACCTTTAACTCTATTATAATAAGCAATATCATTGTTGGCAGAACGAATAAACACTCCTATTAGAATACGCATCCGCATATCACCACTATCCTCTTGGAGTCTGATATATTCTTTTTTTATTTTTTCTGTTAGTGTAATGCACTTTTCAATGATATCCCTGATGTCATACATAAATGTTAAAACCTCTTTCTTATCTCAAAATAAAGAGACACTAAATATCTATAAAATACCACTTACTGGTAGTTATAAACATATACTGCCTCACACATTATACTTGTATAAGCATTATTTTTCAAGAACGACTGTTAAACAATGCCATCCGAGTGTGCCACATTTTACCCTTGCAGGCATCTTTGATAAGTTCTCAAATAATGCAGCATCGGCCAAAGCTTCTAATTCTTCCTCTGTTCTTGACTCACCTCTGATCATACCTAGATAGAGCTCTGCGAGATTTTTTGCCTCACTCACAGTTTTACCTTTAACCAGATCAATCATGATGGACATCGCCGCTTGACTGATGGCACAGCCACTGCCTAAAAAAGCTGCATCTGTGATGACACCCTCTTCAAGCTTTACTTGAAGCGTCAAATCATCGCCACAATTCGGGTTATGACCGCGCTCTATGTGACTGGCATGCTCAAGTAGATGCTTATTATGTCCACTTTTGTTGTGCATCATTACCAGTTCTGTGTATAGCTTATCCATTGACATAGCCAAATACCTCCCTTGCATATTTAATACCCTCAATTAAGGCATCTATCTCTTCTACGTGATTGTAGATGGAAAAGCTCGCTCTGCAAGAGGCTTGGATGCCCAAATACTTCATAAGTGGCTGTGTACAGTGATGTCCTGCTCTTATCGCGATGCCTTTGTGGTCCAGAAGCGTCGCCATATCGTGTGGATGAATGCCTTCCACATTAAAGGTAACCAGTGCGCCGCGTGGTTCATCGACCTTTGGCCCATATACCGTCACATAATCTAGCTCTGAGAGACTTTTATAGGCATATTTCGCCAGACGTTCCTCTTTCAATCGAATGTTGTCAAGACCAACATTTTGAATAAAATCGATGGCAGCTACCAATCCAACGACACCTTCTACATGCTGCGTCCCCGCTTCAAACCGCTCAGGAATGGGTGCATAAGTTGTATCTTGCTCTTCTACATATTCGATCATATCGCCACCGGTTAAGAAGGGTGGCATATTCTCAAGTAATTGCTGTTTGCCATAGAGGACACCAATCCCCGTTGGACCATACATTTTATGTCCTGAAAATACGAGAAAGTCAGCGTTTAAGCCGACGACATCCACTTGTATGTGTCCCACAGCTTGTGCAGCGTCTAAGACTACAACTGCCCCCACTTCATGTGCTCTTTGAATGATAGGCGCAGGAGAGTGAATGCAACCGAGTCCATTTGATATCCACGGAAAAGCAACGATTTTAGTCTTTGAAGTAATTTTATCCAGTTCCCCTGATAAAAAGTGTCCTGTCTCATCAATATACAGGTACTTCAGTACAGCGCGTTTCTCTTTAGCTACGATTTGCCAAGGCACGATATTGGAGTGATGTGCGGTAATCGCAAGCACTATCTCGTCCCCTTCATTTAAATTGGCTCTCCCATAGCTTTGTGCCACCAGGTTAAGTGCTTCAGTCGCATTTTTAGTGAAAATCACTTCCTTAGGCGACTGCGCACCGATAAACTCTGCAACACGTCCACGTCCATAGTCGTATTGTCTCGTAGATTCAACACTGAGGAGATGTGCTCCGCGATGCGGAGAACCATTGCTTTCCTCTAGATAGAGCTTCATTCGCTCTATCACAGTGTCTGGCTTTTGAGAGGTAGCGGCATGATCCAGATAGATCAGTGCAGGGTGCTGCTTAAAAATTGGAAATTCCTCACGTACCATATTCAGTTCGTGTGCCTCTCTGCCTACTCCCATCTACAGCCTCCTGTCCAGCGCGTCTAAAATAGAATCCTTGAGCCCGTCGTCCTTAAGTGTCATCAACACCTCTTCAAACGACGCTTTTATCACTAGCTTTTTCGCTTCTTCCAGCGATAAGCCTCTACTCATTAAATAGAATAATTTCTCATGGTCTAATTGGCCAACACTTGCAGCATGCTCGCCGATGACGTCATCCTCTGAACACATGAGTGCCGGAATTGAATCCGATTTTACTTTTTCATCTAAAAGAACGACGAACTCCTTCTCTCTACCAACGGATTGTGTCGCGCCTTTTTCAAAGAAGAGATTGCCTCTAAAGACCTTCTTGCTATCGCCACCAAGTGCACCTTTCGAAAGGATCAGTGACTCTGTTTTTGGTCCAAAGTGTTTCATCGTATAAGATAGATCCAGCGCTTCACCTTGATCGCCAAAGTAAAGCGATTGCAAATCTGCAAATGCATGTCGCTCAGCAAGGTGTGACTCATAGGCAACCGCCTTAATTTGACTCCCCAGCTGTATGTCGATTAACTCGAGGTTTGCCCCTTCGAACACTTCAGAAAAGTTTTGATCAAAATTAAGTGCCTTTGCGCCTAATCTTTGAATCTTAACCACTCTTACGGTGCTGCCTCTTTTGGCGATCACTCTCGTCGTGCCATAGTGCTGAAGCTCTACGCCATTCTCATCTGAGGTATAATCGATCACGACGGTTAGTTTACTGCCTTCTTCTGCGATAAAAAGTTGATTTTCCACGAGAAGTGGTCTTTCCGCACTAAGTCTATAATTCAGTTTCACGACTGGTGCATCAAACGCTCTTGAATTAGAGTGAATGACGTACCCGTGATTCTTTTCATTTAAAATATAAGATGCAAAGGGCTCGCCCAATGTCTTAGTGTATTTTGCATCCGAAAACCATGCTTCATGAAAGGCTTCATAAGGCGTTACTTCTACACCGTTCCCTTCTATACTGAGTTCTTCAATGACATCACCACTTCGAACAGGAAAAAGGGTTTCAGGTAAAGTCAGTCTTTTCCAAGTCGGAATCACATAGCTGGAAGCCTTTTCATGACGTGATGCATTGTTATGACTTGATCCTTTATCATTATTTAAAATAGAATTTTCATTTATCATGCTGTCCTCCTAACCAATCGTGCCTTCAAGTTCTAGTGTGATGAGATTATTGAGCTCAACAGCATATTCCAGTGGCAATTCCTTCGTAATCGGTTCAACAAAACCTCTTACGATCATCGCTTTTGCTTCTGCTTCATCGATGCCTCGACTCATGAGATAGAAAATCGTCTCATCGCTGATGCGACCAATCTTCGCCTCATGTCCTATATCGACCTTATCGTTGCCGATCTCGATAATCGGAAGTGTGTCTGACTTTGATTCACTGTCTAGCATCAGAGACTCACAATTGACTGTAGACTTGACGTTTACTGCATTTGGCGTCACTCTTAAAAGTCCTCTGTAGAAAGCGTGACCGCCGTCCTTAGAGATGGATTTTGAATTGACGATGGAGCTGGTATTTGGAGCAGCATGTACCACCTTTGTACCCGTATCTAGATACTGTCCTTTCGCTGCAAAAGTAATCCCAGTAAACTCACTGGTTGCCCCTTCGCCCCTTAGGATACTCATCGGATAAAGCATGGACACTCTCGATCCAAACGAGCCTGAAACCCACTCGATTTTCCCATTTTTATCTACGACCGAACGCTTGGTGTTAAGATTATACATATTGCGCGACCAGTTTTCGATGGTACTGTATCTCAATTTTGCGCCTTCTTTTACGAAAAGCTCAACGGCACCGGCATGTAGGTTTTGAACCGAGTACTTCGGCGCCGAACACCCTTCGATAAAATGGAGGCTCGCATTTTTTTCCACGACGATGAGCGTATGCTCAAACTGTCCCGCCCCTTTGGCATTGAGTCTAAAGTACGACTGTAAAGGCAGTCCCACATGGACCCCTTCTGGCACATAGACAAACGACCCACCGGACCAAACGGCACCGTGAAGCGCAGAAAATTTATGATCTCGGTTGGTGATAATCGTCATAAAATACTTTTTAACGATGTCCTCGTACTCTTTTACTGCTGTGTCCATATCCGTATAGACCACACCCTGTGCGATTAGCTCTTCCTGCATGCTGTGGTAGACGACCTCTGAGTCGTACTGTGCACCAACACCTGCAAGCGACTTGCGCTCCGCCTCAGGTATCCCCAATCTTTCAAAGGTTTCCTTAATTTCACTTGGCACATCGTCCCAGCTGGTCTTCATATCCGTATTTGGTCTTACATAGTGAACGATGTTTTCCACATCGAGGTCACTGAGATCTGCCCCCCAAGTTGGGATGGGCTTTGATTTATAAATTTCGAGGGATTTAAGTCTGAACTCTAACATCCACTCGGGTTCATTTTTTTCCTTAGAAATGTCTCTGATGATGTCCTCAGTTAAGCCTTTGTCCGCTACAAAGCGGTGATTCTCAGGGTTAACAACATCATAGATGCCACGATCTACGTCCGCAATATAGGTTTTATTTGCCATGATGCCTCCTTATGCACGCACTGCTTCACTTGTTTTTTCTGCTTTGAAAACTTCATAGCCTGAGCGTTCAATTTCTTCAGCTAAAGACAAATCGCCGCTTTTTACGATTTTGCCGTCTACGAGTACATGGACAAAGTCCGGTTTGATATAATTTAGAATCTTGTTATAGTGCGTAATCACTAAGATGGCATTGTTTTCACTTGAAAGCTTTTGCACCGTTTCATAGACCACGCGAATCGCATCGATGTCTAGACCAGAATCCGTTTCATCTAATATAGCGAGCTTAGGATTTAACACTGCCATTTGCAAAATTTCGTTTTTCTTTTTCTCACCACCAGAAAAGCCGACGTTTAAATAACGATCAAGGTATTTTTCATCCATTGAAAGTTCAGAAAGACGACCTTTAATCTCTTTATTAAAATGCGTCATCATTGGCATGATGCCACTTACTTCTTTCTTTGCCGTTCTGATAAAGTTCTCTACTGTGACCCCTGGTACTTCTTGAGGGTATTGGAAAGATAAAAAGAGCCCAGATTTTGCGCGCTCATCTACTTTCATGTCTAAAAGGTCTTTGCCCAAAAAAGACACGCTGCCATCGGTTACTTCGTGAGCAGGGTGTCCCATCAATACATTGGCAAGCGTCGATTTTCCCGCGCCATTTGGACCCATGATAACGTGAATCTCTCCTGAGTTAATCGTAAGATCAATTCCCTTGAGAATATCTTGTCCTTCTACCTGTGATTTTAAATTCTCTATTTTAATAATTTGCATAGATGCCTCCTATATCCTAGTAATTTAATCGGATTTATTTCATAATAATGATACCGCGTCTTGGGGCGTTCGTCAATGAGAAACGGTATCATTCACAAAAGCTTAACAATTCCTACCTGTGTGCTCGGGATTTTTAGTATCAAACGGATATTTGTGAAAATAGAAAGCCAGTTAATAAACCCTT
>DJWQ01000027.1:28080-33396 GCA_002441045.1 Firmicutes bacterium UBA6226
GGGTTAATTACACGAGGCTTTAATTCACATGTCAGTATAACCATACTTCCATCAGTTCAAAGCTTTGATACCTTAAACTTCTGATGGGAGTTCTTTGCGTTTTTCACCTGCGGCTACTAGGACTTTGCTGCCAATTAGGAAGAAGCCTTGGACGAAGACGAGTGCACCTGTGACGAGTAATAGCCACTCTATGGCGATGGCGTCTGCTAATGGACCGAATAAAAGCATACCGATCGGCATAGTAACGCTATAAATCATCGACATGACGCTGAAAACTCTACCCAGATAGATATTGTCTACGTTTTCTTGTAGGAGTACAGTTGATGGCGTACTGAAAAGCGGTATCGTGATACCGGCTGAAAACATGATGAACAAATACACATAGAAGTTAATTTGCGTTCCCAATGCAAGGATGAGTAGTCCTGTAATCATCGTAGACAGGGTCATGGTGTGGATGCGATTCTTAAAGCCTCCCCACGCTGAGATTATGAGTCCACCGATTAACATTCCTGAGGAAAAAGCAATTTCAATCGCTGTCAGTCGCCATATGACACCACCGTAATTACGAGTGACTTGAAGTGGCGACAGCATCGCAACTGGTGTGATTAGAAAGTGAAACACACCTATGAACACATAAAATCGTTTGAGATAGGCATGGGTTCGAATGTAGTCAATGCCCTGCTTTAAATCTGCGAAGTAATCTATTTTTTCACCCTGCTGCTTTATTTGTTTTTGCGCCTGCTCTACTTTAAGCGGCGCTAATATAAGGATGGCAAAAATTGCCGTCACCACATCGATCATGAAGATGGTTTCGATAGGTGCAAGTGTCATTAAAGCACCGCTTACCATTGGTGATATGAGCATCATAAACGACTGAATACTGCCGTTGATGCCATTGACGCGCATCAGTTGGTCTTCAGGAGTAAACTGCGGTATAAATGCATTGACTGCTGGTTGTTGCACAGACGAGCCAAAAGCTCTGATGGCAGAGATGACAAACATCAACCATACGCTTTCGTAACCCATCATAAAGAAAACCACCATAACCGCTGTTGCAAGCGCAATCCCACTATCTGCATAGATGATGAGTTTTTTTCGATCAAACCGATCTGCCCATACCCCGGCAAATGGCGACAAGAAAAAAGTCGGTAAAAACCCAAATATGATAGATAAGGTCATCATAAACCCCGAACCGGTATATAAGGTCACATACCACATAATCGCATACTGGACCAATGACGTCCCAAAAAGCGAAACATTTTGACTGATTAGAAACCTAGCTGCCTTCCGTTTCCAGTTCCCATTTGTATTCGATAAAATTTCCATAAATCACCTCATGTATAATGTCATATTTACCCCAAATGGGTTTGTTAATTCGTCTAAAATTGCCTAATTGAAAATAATTCTCACTTCGTTTTCTGCTGCTAAACAGAGGCAATGCATTAAAAACTTGATTCTTCTGGAAAATAAATCGATTCAATGAGTGCTTTGCCACTACACGTTTTAAATACTTGATTGATCACGTTATTAATTTTATCCTCAGGATGCTGACTTTCACCAGCATTAACGATATAATCCGCTTCTATTAAGATTTGATAATCGAGTCCATCAATCTGCGTCAGTGTATGATGATGGCCAACCAAGTAAGCCACGCGGTTGATGAAATCCGCGTCCAGATCAAAGGACTTGAGAAATTCATAGGTCAACTTCTCCCCCTCAATCTCCTGATGCTTACCATTTGTATTCCCATATTTTTCTCGGCATAGTGGACAAGCGATGTCATGAAGAATAGCAGCTACTTCCAAAGTTCTCTGCATTTCCTCATTTAAACCTTCTAATATCCCAATCGTTCTCGCATAGCCATGCACTTTCAAAAGATGGTTGATATCGTGTAGATTACCATTTGAGTAAGCAATCATCTTAGCCATAATCTCTGATACAATTTTCATAAATCCTCCTGTTATATGTATTTTATAAGTAAAGCCCCTCCTATGGATGTACTTCCAAATGACAAGTTGAAGGCGCAGCTACATTCGTATCTGTAAATTGAAAGCCCTCCTGCTGTTAGTTCCATCAAAATGGCAATTTGCAGGCAAAGCCGAAACTTCTTGTCATTTTGATGGAACTAACAGCAGGAGGGTCATTTTTACATATATTAATCTACTTAGCCTTTTCGCATGTCCTGCACAAACTGTACATTCACACCATCAGGATCTTTCACAATAAAATATTTAAGGTTTGGATTTGGCGATTCAATTTCTGTTACTTCAAACTGATTTTCGATAAGTTCATTCCTAAGTTCCTCTGCATCGTCGCAAGAAAAACCAATCGAAAGGCCTTCAATTCTACCTGGTAATTCTTCGCCATCTGTTTGCATGAGTTCAATCTCTGTTTCGCCGACGCCTAAGAAAGCAAGTTCTCTACCTGGATAAGGTTTGAAGCGTCTTCTAAGTTGCAAGCCAACGATCGCTTGATAAAATGCAATTGACTCTTCTAAATTTTTAACGTGTATGGTTGTCCATAAAAAACCCATAACTTACCTCCTACTTTTTAGTTACCTTTAGCGTTGACATCGTATAGCCATCGTGTAAACCTGAAATGATTGAATTGAGTCCCGCTCTAACATAAATACCAGCAAGCTTTTCATTATAGGTAAAAAGTCCAGTAATGGTACTGTAGGATTTTACCTCGACATTGCCATTCTCATTTTCATATAGATTTGTCGTCAACGCAAGAGGACAGTATTTTTGAATGATAAAATCTTCATTTACTTTCTCATCTAGTAAAGACTGCCATGCCTCATTTGTGTAATCCTTTCCAGCACATACACCTTTTGACGCGTAGTAATCCACTGGCTTAATGATATAAGCATCCTTACTGTTTAGATAATCTTCAAATCTCTCATCTCTTTTAAGTGGTCTTGTAAATGGAACATGCTTGTCGATAAATGCGATTTGATCACTGGAAAGCTTAGCGCGTAGTCCCTCATCATAAAGCACTTCAAAAAATCGTTTGGTGTGGATGACCTGTGTTTTTATCGAGCCGATCACACATGTTTGTCCTGCTAAAAGGCCGTTAATCAAAGCGGGAATCTCATCATAACGATCCATCAAATCCTTCGTTACCAGACGACGATAGATGATATCAATCGCTCTATCTTTAATATACAATTTCCCATCTATTTCTGTCAAATCTCTAGGATCAACTATTTCGCATTCAAAGCCGCCAGTTATAAATGCATCCTTAAACATCTCGAATTCAAGTGGACTGCCTTTGTCGATAAAGTCTAAAATCGCAACAAGAGGTGTCGATGTCTGAGTTGCTTTACCTGTATTTTCTAAGTAAGAAGAATAGATGTTCTTAACCTCAGCTACCCAACTGTGAAATAATTCAAAAGATTTAAAATCATAGATGTCCTTTACCGAATCAAGTAATGCAGTCTGCGACATAATCTTGCTTAACTCAAATTCCTCATTCATAGCAGATGCGCCATCAGCGTTCAGTTCACAGAACTGAAAGTTGCCATCGCCATAATAGAAGATATCAAACCTGCCCATTGGAACTGTTGTGTCATAGTGATGTGGTACCCTGATCAAAGCATCTAGCCTCGGGTCAAAATTAAAGAGTTCGCTTACACTTTTGTCCTCTAAATAAAGCTCTATGGTGCGCTTTGAAATGTCGTGAATGCCTTTTAATGCATACTTAAACGTATCTAGATCTTGATCAAAATAGAGCATCGGTAGATATAAGTAAGGTACTGGTGCCCCTTTATAGATGGCTTTTGAACTCGCTACTGCATTTTTAACTCTGTCAAAATCCTGCTTATAGGTTTCATAAGATTTCATAAATTTATCGGTTAGTTTCTGATCCAACATGCTCCCATGTCCTCCTTACATCTATAAGATTAACAAATGCTTCTTTTGACTGATTGTATATTTTTTGCATATAAACCATTGGAGATTGTTCGCTGTCAATAATGGTTTTGAGCGCTTTTACATATCTTGCTTCCTCTGAGTTAAGTGCATGGATAACGTCTACGAGTATTTCTTGCTTAAGTTGATTAAATCTCTCGGTTTCAGTGATGGTTAACAGAGTGTCATCGCCTTCTGATAACCACTTATTGAGTTTTATCACCCAGCTGTCATCCACCTTAAGGCTTAGAGCATAGTACTTTTCTAAGTTTTCTTCATTATAGAAAAGTCCCTTTATAACAGCGCCTACCGATATATTATAGGGATATGGGAGTGCATCTGGCATCCTAATCTCAATGTATCTTTTCAGTCTAACATCTGGGAATACCATGCTCTGTATATGTTCAAGCTCCGAAGGCTTTAACGGGTATTTTTCCAGAAGCTCATCTAAACGCTCATTTTCAGTTTGAATCAAGTTGCCATCGCTATAAATCAATATCGGAGGAATATTTAAAAGATGCTTCGCATAATCTTCAAATCCGAAAAGTTGGTCCAAGCTCTTTGGAATTAACTTTGACCTTTTAATATCCGTTTCTTCCCATATGCGAAGACGCATGTTCCCTCCAACCACTGGTTCACCTTCGAAAAATGGCGTTGCATCAAAAAGTGATGCGAGAACGGGAGACAGATAATTGGCTACTCTAAACTTTTTAATGAAATCCTGTTCATCTGAATAGTCGATAGATACTTGTGTTGCTGCAGTCCCTTTCATCATGTTATGACAAAAAATACCGTTGTTTTCAAAGTAACGATACATAAGGCCATAACGCTCCTTCGGCAGCAAGGATAAATCACATATCCGCGTTACAGGATGATAGCCAATCCCAGCAATCACTTGATTCTCCTTTAGGACAGTATATAAATCTTCTATCACTTTGTGATAGTAGAAATCAATTTCTTTTATATCACTTAATGGGCGAAGACTGATTTCGATCTGCCCGCCAGGCTCAAGTGTAAGGGTATCCCCTTCTTTTTCAATGCCAAGTAGATGATCCTTTTCAATTAAAATAGGTTCCCAGCCTTTAGTTAACAGCTTTTCAAATATTTCCTTTTGTCCATTTGGCTCAAAATAATCATAGCTTCTAAGAGAGTCACGTTCAATAAGAATGTGCTCAAATTCCATTCCTAAAAGTGTGGGCTGTTTTCTAGCATGTGCCTGAAAAAACTTTGTCTGTGAATTAACGAAAGAAGTCGTATTGTAATGTATGGCCATTTTTTGTTCTTCTTCATGATTCATGTTTTTTTACCTTCCGTCTTTTGGTCATTTTATTTCGATATACAAAATATTATACAATTTGATTTTATAAAAAGCAACGAACAGAACGTGAACAAAATATGACCACTC
>DJWQ01000027.1:33402-33559 GCA_002441045.1 Firmicutes bacterium UBA6226
TTTACTCTGTTATATCTATGAGCATTCGTACTGAAAAACCGTTGATTTCAAGGTCTAAAACAGCCGTTGGTGCTTGCTCTGCAAGATTTCTACCATCAATATTTTGGAAAATCAGGTGAACCAACGTGCCATCCGTTCCCACTAATTCTGGAATCAT
>DJWQ01000161.1 GCA_002441045.1 Firmicutes bacterium UBA6226
ATAACCAAAATGATTCCTTTTTTATTACTCTATACCTACATCGAATAAATCAAATTTCTTAATACTGCCACAAATCGCTGAATTTCAATCGTTTTTAGGAAAAACTCTTTATTTTCTACAATATATAGTTTAAAATATATCTTAGAGAAGTATATCTTGTATACGCTAAATACGGATATTTATAGAAATACTTGAATATAGTATTTAATAATGAATTGTTTTATGATTTTTATCATATATTTGTTTTACGTTTGATTTTTGTTAATAAGATGACATCATTTTACCGATATAACTATATGTATGAAGGGAGGCACAATATGCTTAAAAATTCATTTCAAAAAATTGATTTAATGGGTAAAGCTCTCAGTGGTTCTTGGCTTAAAAATAGCGCGATTGCAAATAACATAGCAAACGTCAACACCCCTGGATATAAAAAACAAACTGTAAACTTCGAGGAAGTATTACGCAATCAGATGAACTATAATCAAGGTGTTCAAATGGTTAAGACCAATCCTAAGCATATAGATTCTGCATATACAACGGATATAACCGTTGAAACGGTAAATGATACAAGTTATCGTGTGGACGAAAATAATGTTGATATCGATGTCGAAAATGCTGAGCTTGCGAAAAATACAATTTATTATAATGCAGTAGTAAATGAGGTTAACGGACAATTTGCTAGACTTAAAACTGCATTAAAAATTAATAAATAGGAGGCGGTTAAATGGGATTTTTTAATTCTATAAATGTGAGTGCGTCTGGTTTAACAGCTGAACGCTTAAGAATGGACTTGATTTCTGAAAATATAGCTAATGCAAATGTTACTAGAACTGCTAGCGGGACGCCATATAGGCGGAAAGTAGCTGTGTTTAGAGCCCAAGAAGCAAACTCTTTTGAACAAGTTCTTAATACTGCTTCAGGTATGGGCTCTTTAGGTAATGGCGTAGAGATTGCTGGTATTATAGAAGATCAGTCACCTTTTAAAAAGGAATATAATCCGACACATCCTGATGCGGATGAAAATGGTTATGTTAATTTGCCAAACGTTGAGGTCGTTAATGAAATGATTAATATGATTTCGGCATCTAGGGCTTATGAGGCAAATATCACTGCAGTGAATGCGACAAAAGCTATGGCTATGAAAGCACTTGAAATAGGAAAATAGTCTAGGACAAAAATGGAATAAAATAGTGTATACTAGAAAACGGAAAAATTATAATTTTATAAATAAGGATGTGAGATGATATGAAAATTGACCAGTTACAGAATTCGATAATTTCAAAAGACAAGAAATTAATTGAGGTGAACAACACTCTGTCTAAAGACAATGTCAATTTTTCTGACATCCTAGCGCAATCGATACAGAAAGTTAGTGACGATCAGATATACGCTGAGCAAATGGATAATCTTTTTGCGCTGGGGGTAACTGATAATATTTCAGATGTAACAATTGCAGCTATGAAGGCGGACTTGTCTATCAATTTGGCTGTGGAAGTAACCAATAAGGTACTATCAGCTTACAGTGAAATCATGCGACTTCAATTATAATGCCAAATGATATTTTAGGGGTGTAATTCATGGGGAATCTGATTAACCAGCTCAGAGAGCGTGTTGTTAATTTTTTTAATGGACTTAGTAGGAATAACCGAATATTTTTAATCATTGGGATTGTGGCTGCAGTATTAGTGTTGACCTTTAGTATCTTTTTTTTAACACGCACTAAATACACAGTTATTGCGCAAGGGTTGACACCTGCTGAAGCGCAAGTCATTACGACAAAACTGGATGATTTAGGAATAACGTGGAGAGATTCTAATGATACTTCAGTTATTTCAGTTCCAGAAGGCGATGTTTCAAGAGCGCGTATGGAACTTGCGGTTTCATCTCAAGCTGGTAGTTTAAGTTGGTCCGATGTTTTAGGTAGTGAATCCATTACCATGACTTCTCAAACTAGAGAACAAATGTATATCCGTTTATTGGCATCGGATATAGAGAAATCCATTGAAACCATTACTGCTGTAGAAAACGCAACGGTTATTTTGCAGATTCCAAAGGAAAGTAGTTACTTTATTAAAGATGAAATAGAATCAAAAGCGTCTGTGGTTGTAAGCTTTAAACCGGGGATAACGATTAATGACGCACAAGTCAGTGGGATCGTGAACTTAATCGTCAATGCGGTTAAAGATTTAAAACCAGAAAATGTTACCATACTTGATGACAGTGGCATACAGCTAAACAATCAAGAGCAGGGGACTTCTTTCACTGCGAATTCACAGTTTGATTTAACTCAAAGAGTTCAATCGGAGCTTCAAGATAATTTAACAAGTTTTTTAGAAAAATTATATGGACTTGGTAATGTTGAGGTTCAACCGAGCATCACTTTAGATTTTAACGCACAAACTGAAACTCAAAAGATTTTTAGTCCTCCTATTGAAGGCGAAATCAATGGTATGGTTCGAAGTGCAACGACAATTAAGGAAAATGTTGTCAATGATACAGGTGCAACTGGCACACCAGGAACCGATTCAAATACAGGCGAGGCGACTTCTGTCGTTGAAACGACTGGCAATGGTTCAAGCTATGAAAAAGCCAGCGAGACGCTAAACTATGAAATGAATGAGATTTATAGAGAAATCGTAAAATCTCAAGGTGACGTTAAGGCAATGACTATCGGTGTATTGCTTAACTCAAAAGCTTTAGTGGATGGAACGTTAACAGATGAACATAAAACAGAACTGGTCAATTTAATTGCTATGTCTGCAGGTACAGATAGTGCAAATATTCAAGTTTTAGTCCAAGAATTTCCAGATCCAATGGAATATTATGACGTCTACACGGGTCAAGATACGGCGGGTACGTTATTTGGTATCCCAGTACTCGTCATAGTTATCGTTGTATTAGTAACGATTGTAGCAGTCATCGTAGTTATGCTTATTCTTCGTAGAAACCGTAAGAAGAAACTTGAAGCAGAACTTGAAGCTCAAAGAGAGGCTGACATTCAAGCTGATCTTGAAGAAATCGAAGCATTCCAAGAAGACAAAGGAAGTCCTAAATATCACATTGAGAAATTTGTGGACAACAATCCAGAAGCAGCGGCTGCTTTATTACGCGCTTGGCTAAATGATAATTAGGAGGCATGATGGCAACTAAAAAAGGTAAACTATCCGGAAAAACTAAAGCGGCTATTTTGCTGATTGCCCTTGGTCCTGAGCGATCTGCTGCATTATTTAGTCATATGCATGATGATGAAATTGAGGAGCTAACTCTAGAAATTGCAAATGTTAGCCGTATTACTCCTGAAGAAAGAGAAGCGGTTCTTGAAGAATTTTATCAGGTTTGCTTGGCTCAAGAATTTATATCAGAAGGTGGTATTAACTACGCTAAAGAAGTTCTTGAAAAAGCCATGGGCTCACAAAAAGCGCTTGAGATTATTAACAAATTGACCTCTTCGTTACAAGTTAAACCGTTTGACTTTGTTAAGAAAACAGATGCCAATCAGTTGCTTAACTTTATACAAAACGAACATCCTCAAACGCTTGCTTTGATTTTATCTTATTTAAATCCAAACCAAGCGGCACAGGTGTTATCTGCGTTACCACAAGAAAAGCAAGCTGATGTTGCACAAAGAATTGCTACTATGGGAAGTACATCTCCAGAAATCATTAAAGAAGTTGAGCTTGTTCTCGAGCGTAAATTATCCTCAATGGTTACTCAAGATTACTCAGCTACTGGTGGTATTCAGTGTATCGTTGATATTCTTAACTCGGTGGATCGTGGTACTGAAAAATATATCCTTGAAACACTTGAAATTCAAAATGCGGAACTTGTTGAAGAAATTCGCAAGAAAATGTTTGTATTTGAAGACATTGTTAACCTCGATAGTGTTGGTATTCAAAGGTTCATCCGTGAGGTTGATAATAATGACCTTGCAATAGCACTTAAAGGTGCTACAGATGAGGTTAAAGAGATGATTTTTGCAAATATGTCAAAACGTATGGCTGAAATGCTTAGAGAAGATATGGATTTCATGGGACCTGTACGCCTTAGAGATGTTGAGGAAGCACAGCAAAAAATTGTTAATATCATAAGAAAACTTGAGGAAGCAAACGAAATTATCATAGCAAGAGGCGGAGGAGATGAGTTAATTGTCTAAGATCTTTAAATCCTCAAGGATTGTACTGGACGATAAAGCCTTTGTGCTTTCATCGACACAAGAGCAAAAGGAATTAAATCACAAAGCGGAAGAATTGGCTGTCGCAGAGCATATTGATGCTGAAGCGACAGCCAATCAATTAATTGAAGAAGCCCGTCGTGAAGCTAACAAAATACTTGAAGAAGCAGATCGTCATTATGATGAAAAGATGGCCGCAGCACAAGCAAGTAGTGATGCTATTATTTCTGATGCGTATGATCAGGCAAAGGGAATAATGGAACAAGCAAAAGCAGACGGCTATCAGGACGGCTATAATAGAGGGATTGAAGATAGCCAAGAAATCGCTAAGCAAATAGTCGATGAAGCTTTATCTATTAAGTCTGAGTGGAATGAAATACGTAAAAAGGTATATAAAGAAGCTGAATCTGAAATGATTACTTTGGTAATTGAAGCAATTGAAAAAGTCTTTGATTATAAGGTTGAGACGGACCAATCGATTATTGAAACATTAATCAAACAGGGCATCGAAAGGATATCAAAGTCCCACGCCATTACAATTCGTGTTTCAAATGAAGATTATAATCATGCGCTATCTGTAAGACCAATGCTATTGGCAACAAGTGATAAAATTGAAGAAATGGAGCTTAAAAGAGATCCATCTTTACCTTCAGGGTCATGTATGATAGATACAGATTCAGGCAGTATTGATTCAAGCTTGTCAACACAGCTAGATCAAATAAGAAAGATTTTTGAAGACCTTTTAAAGGGTGATTAAAATGTTTGAGAAATATAGTGAAGCTCTAAAAACAAACTCTTTGCTTAGATTTAGTGGAAGAGTTTCAAAAATTATAGGGTTAATGATTGAATCTATCGGTCCAGCGGTTGAGATTGGAGAAGTCGTAGATATTTATCCTATTAAGAACATTGAACCTTTAAAGGGTGAAGTTGTTGGCTTTAATAATGATAAAGTTTTAATCATGCCTTTAGGTGACATGATTGGTATCGGTCCTGGCAGCCGAGTGGTTGCTTCAGGGCATTCACTACAAGTGGATGTGTCTGTGGAACTGCTAGGCAGAATTTTAGATGGATTGGGTAATCCAATTGATGAAAATGGCAAACCAGCGGTAGATAAAAAATATCCTGCTAATAATGATCCTCCGAACCCTTTGTTTAGAGATAAAATCGTTGAGCCCATCCCCCTTGGTATAAGAACCTTAGATGCTCTATTGACGACTGGTAGAGGTCAAAGAATCGGCATTTTTGCTGGATCAGGTGTTGGAAAGAGTACTTTATTAGGTATGATAGCCAAATATACAAAGGCGGATGTAAATGTTATCGCTCTTGTTGGAGAGAGAGGACGTGAGGTACGAGAGTTTATTGAAAATGATCTCGGTGAAGAGGGGCTCAAAAGATCAGTTGTCGTAGTTGCGACTTCAGATAAGCCAGCGCTGGTTCGTGTTAAAGCAGCGTTAATTGCTACTTCTATTGCTGAGTATTTTAGAGATATGGGTAAAAACGTCATTTTGATGATGGATTCAGTAACGCGTTTTTCAATGGCACAGAGAGAGATCGGCCTTGCTATAGGTGAACCGCCAGTTACTAGAGGCTATACCCCTTCAGTTTTTGCAGTTTTACCTAAGCTACTTGAGCGAGCTGGTAACTCTGCAGTTGGTTCAATTACAGGTTTATATACTGTGTTGGTTGATGGGGATGATTTTAATGAACCGATATCAGATGCTGTTCGTGGGATATTAGATGGTCACATTATTTTAACTCGTAAATTGGCAGCCCTTGGCCATTATCCAGCAATTGACGTTCTTGAAAGCGCAAGCAGAGTAATGCCTAATATTATAGATGAAGAACATCTTCTCGCTGCGTTAAGATTTAAAGAAATATTAGCAACTTATAGAAATTCAGAAGATTTAATCAACATTGGCGCATATGCACGAGGCACTAATCCTCATATAGACTTAGCAGTTTCAAAAATTGATAGTTTTAACGCATTTTTAAAACAGAGAACAAATGAAAGCTCTGAGTTTGATGTTTGCATCGACCGTCTTAAAGACCTTGTTAATTAGAGATTTGAGGCATTTAAATGAAAAAATTTAAATTTAGATATGAAAGTGTTCTTAAAATGCGAATGGATAAGGAAGAAGAAATAAAAAACAACCTTGCCAAGCTGATCGCAAAAAAACAGCACTTGTTAGACGATCTTGAAGTGTTAAATAAAGGAAGTGAACAGTACGATGCTTATATTACTGAGGTGATGAGCAATGGTACTTCTGCAGGAGAGCTCTCAAAGTTCGAAAGTGGTAAAAAATATTACAAAGAACATCGCGATCGAATAAAGCGTAATATCGAAAGGCTTGATGAACAAATTCGATTGACACAAGAAGCATTAGTAGAAGCGGTAAAAGAACGTAAGATTATGGATAAACTCAAAGAAAAGGCTTTTATGGCGTTTGTTGAAGCAATCAATGTCGCTGATGAGAAGTTGATCGAAGAAGTTGTAAATTTTGCAAATAATAAGAAGAACGGAGAATAATATGGCGGAGAAAAAACCGGATACTTCTAAAATTGAGGATGATAAATCGAAGAAATCTGGCGGAAAAGGTGGTTGCCTTATCGTCTTATTAATATTGTTCTTAACACCTTTGTTGGCGTTGGGAACTCTTTATTTTTTGAATAAGGATTTCAATCTGAGTGCCAATAGTATTTTATCAAATGTACCAGGACCACTTGGGAGTTATTTTGAAAAGTTTCCAACTAGAGCTGAAGAGCTTGCACAGGTTAAAACGGTTGCTGACTACATGCTTTCTTTAGATGAATCAAGGGCAGTCGATAAACTCTTAATCCTTCAGAAAGACGATAAAAGTGCATATGATGATGTTATCAAAGAGATGTTAAGGGTTAATCCAAACAAAACTAGAAACATTTTAGAAGCTCTTCGAGCTGCAACCGTGAATAAAGACGCATTGGCCAATACGGTTCAAGGTATTTCTTCTGAACAAACGGATGATCTCAAAGCTCAGGCAAGTTATATCTCAGGTTTGCCACTGACCGCTGCGGTTGAAGAGGTTAATGGTATTATCGAAGACAGCATCAATGGACATAAAAATGCAGCTGCTATTTTTGAATATATTGAGGACAATACTGCCGTTAATATTTTATATCAACTGGATCAAGTCGATAGAGATAAAATTTATGCAGCTCTTTCAGATACAAAAGCACAATCTATTCGCAATGCGTATAGCTCTATACAAAGAAGAAAAGAAGATTTACAACAGATTGCAGATGTTTACAAATCTGAAGCTGCTGACACGTTGATCAATACATTAGGAAACACTTCAGTATATTCTTTAGATGATTTAGCAATTATCTATAAGGAACTTGGTGCTAAAAAAGCAGGTGAAGTTTTAGCAAAATCTGATGATGAAACTTTTGTGTTCGACATAATATCTAAAATTAAAGCCAATGAGTTGCTTGATAACGGTGAAGATTTATTAACACCAGATATACTAAAATCACTAAAGATATATAAAGAATTTGACGATAATGTTAACGAGTTAATCAATGTCTATTCGAAAATGGATACGACAAAGGTTGTTTCTATAGTTAGAAATATGATGTTAAATGCATCGCCATCTCAAACTTATGATTTGAATAATGGTGAAATGATTTCAATTTCTGATGAAGATTTGATACTGAGAATTTTGACCAGCTTCCCACAGGATAAAATTGCGACGATTCTATCTTCGTTAGATCAAACCTTGTCATCCGAACTGACTAGAAAACTCGCATTGCCACAAAATTAGGAGGTGACACATGCAATTAAGAGAATTGCTTAAATCACAGCAAGTTCTCAACCCTATGATTGCAAACAAAACGAACCTAAATGACCAATTAGATGCCTTTAAGGACGTTCTTACACAAAAGAAGACGGATGTGAACGCTTCAAAGCAAACATTTGAAGACGTTGAGAAGCCAAAATTTTCTTTATCAGACAAGAAGCCAGCCTATGTAGGTCGTGTTGAAACTGATGATAAAGTAGAGGTGAGCGATGGAAAAACCCAGCAGGTTGAAAAACCTCAACAAAGTGATCCATCTCAACAAAAGCAACCGGTCAAGAAAGTTAGTAAGGACGAGGATAATGAGGTTGAAGATTCAGAAGCGCTTAAAGATGAAATCAAAGAAAAACTAAAATCGAAAACAAATATGACTGAAAATCAAATCAATGAAATACTTGCAATGATGAATTTGACAGTAGATGATTTAAAAGAAATGGTGAACTCTAGTGAGGGTATAACTAAAGTTATTGAGATGGTACAAGATGTCTTAGATACTCTGGAAATTGATTCACAACTCGAAACCAACTTGTCAAATGAGAGTGTCAAATCAATCGCTAATGACTTAACGAAAATGTTGGAGAACTTGGAAAATCTGACTCAACCACAAACCACAGAGGGCGAACCAAATTTCGAACAAAAGTTGATTCAAACG
>DJWQ01000164.1 GCA_002441045.1 Firmicutes bacterium UBA6226
GATTGGGTTTCTTGGTTACTGCTGGAAATATGGATTCTATGGTTAACCACTACTATGTGTCGAGAAGAAAAAGAACGACTGATAATTATTCTCCTGGTGGCGAAATGGGGTTAAGACCAGATCGTGCAACCATCGTTTATACCAACCTGATTCGTAAATCCTTTAAAGATATGCCTATAATTATAGGTGGGATTGAAGCCTCGCTTAGACGATTTGCACACTATGATTATTGGGATGATAAAGTGCGTCGTTCAGTCCTTTTTGATAGTGGTGCGGATTTACTCGTGTTTGGAATGGGGGAATCTCAAATTGTTGAGATTGCTGAGTTCTTAGACAATGGGATAGATGTGAAGTACATTCAGCATATTCCTGGGACTTGTTTTATAACAGATGATTTGTCAAATGTTCCCGGTGCACTTGAAATCGATTCTTTTGAAGTCGTATCAACAGATAAAGTGGCCTATGCTAAGAGTTTTAAAATACTCTATGATGAACAAGATCCAATTAGAGGTAAAATCATAGCACAAAAACATCAGAACTCTTATATCGTTCAAAATCCACCTGCAAGACCTTTAGAAAGAAAAGATTTTGACTGGGTGTTTAAACTTGGATATCAAAGAGAAGTTCATCCATCTTATATGCCACAAGGCGTTCCCGCAATCTCAGAAGTTAAGCTGAGTATCATCAGTGAGAGAGGCTGCTTTGGAAACTGTTCTTTCTGCGCACTGGGCTTCCATCAAGGTAGGATTATTACCTCTAGATCGCACGAATCGATTATGGACGAAGCACAAGAAATTATTACAGATAAGGATTTCAAAGGCTATATTCATGACGTTGGTGGTCCAACGGCTAACTTTAGAAATCCAGCGTGTGAAAAACAATTAAAGCATGGTGCGTGTAAGCATAGACAATGTCTTTATCCAGAGCCTTGCGAACATTTGAATGTCAATCATGAGGACTATGCAGAGCTTATGAAAAAGCTTCGTGAGATGGAAGGGGTCAAAAAGGTCTTTATCCGAAGTGGTATTCGATATGATTATCTAATGTACGATGATTCGAAAGATTTCTTCGTAGATTTATGCGAGCATCACGTCTCAGGGCAGCTAAAAGTCGCACCTGAGCATATTGATCAAACCGTTTTAGATTATATGGGTAAACCTAGTGGAAAGCTCTATGGGGATTTCGTAAAAACATTTGATTCAATAAATGCTTCGCTACACAAAGACCAGTATATCATTCCATACTTGATGAGTTCTCATCCAGGGAGTACAATTAAATCGGCAATTAAGCTTGCTGAGTACCTTCGTGATATAAACTATACACCAGAGCAGGTTCAGGATTTTTATCCAACGCCAGGTACACTTAGTACGTGTATGTACCATACAGGACTTGATCCTAGGACTATGAAACCTGTTTATGTGCCAAAATCAACACATGAAAAAGCGATGCAGCGCGCATTGCTACAATATAAAAATCCCAAAAATTACGATTTAGTGTATGAAGCGCTTGTTTTAGAGGGAAGAACTGATTTAATCGGATTCCATGATAAAGCACTCATTCGCCCGCGAAATGAAAAGCGTCAACATCCAGTCAAAACAGGGAAGGGCAACCCTCCTAATAGAAGTACGCAAAAGACTCAAAAAAGACGATAATTTGATACGATTTAGACAAAATATCAACAAAAAGGGGAAGCGTTATGAAAAAAGTTGTGATTGATGGTCAAAGTTTAACGATTGATAAAGTATTAGAAGTTGCTAGATTTGGAGCTGAAGTAGTCATCTCTGAGGAAGCAGCTATAAAAGTAGAAAAAGCTAGACAATTCGTAGATGAGTTAGTGGATTCTAAAAAGGTTGTCTATGGCATAACCACTGGTTTTGGTAAATTTTCAGACGTAGTTATCTCTAAGGAAGAAACAAAAGACCTTCAAAGAAACTTAATTATCAGTCACGCTTGTGGTGTTGGTAATCCTTTCTCTGAAGAAATAGCAAGAGCAATTATGCTTCTTAGAGTGAATAACTTATCAAAAGGTCACAGTGGTGTTCGTCCAGTGACGATTCAAACTTTAGTTGATATGTTAAACAAAGGAGTTAATCCAATTATTCCTGAGAAAGGATCTTTAGGCGCGAGTGGTGATCTTGCACCGTTATCTCATATGGTTCTAGTTATGATAGGACTTGGAGAAGCGACTTATAAAGGCGAGAGAATGTCAGGAGCTGAAGCAATGAAGCAAGCTGGCATTGAACCAATAGAATTGACTTCGAAGGAAGGCTTAGCTTTAATTAATGGCACACAAGTTATGACTGCAGTAGGCACGATTGCAGCATATGAAGCGATTCAACTTGTGAAACTTAGCGATATTTCTGCTGCGTTAACTCTTGAAGCGTTGAATGGCATTACAGATGCCTTTGATCCAAGATTACATCAAGTAAGACCACATCAAGGTCAAATCGATACAGCTGCCAATATGCTTAGATTAGTTGAAGAAAGTGGATTGACGACAAGACAAGGTGAAATTAGAGTACAGGATGCCTATACATTAAGATGTATTCCGCAGATTCATGGTGCGTCTAAAGATGCCCTTAATTTTGTAGTCGATAAAATCAATATCGAAATCAATGCAGTGACTGATAATCCAATTCTATTTCCTGAAGATGGTGTTGCTTTTTCAGGGGGTAACTTCCATGGACAACCAATGGCATTGCCATTCGACTTCTTGGGAATAGCGCTTTCTGAAGTTGCGAACGTTTCAGAGAGAAGAATAGAGAGACTTGTGAACCCTCAATTAAGTGGTTTGCCTGCATTCTTAACACCTTACGGTGGTTTACATTCAGGATTTATGATTGCTCAATATGCTGCAGCAGCTCTCGTATCAGAAAATAAAGTGTTGGCACATCCAGCAAGTGTCGACTCTATCCCTTCATCAGCAAATCAAGAAGACCATGTAAGTATGGGAACCATCGCCGCTAGAAAAGCAAAAGAAATACTATTCAACGCACAAAATGTAATCGCAATTGAGCTTTTATGTGCTGCTCAGGCGATTGATTTTAATGATGCTAGTAAGCTTGGCAAAGGAACTGCTATTGCGTACAAATGCATCAGAGAGGTAGTTGACAAAATAGAAGAAGATAGAGTAATGAATGTAGATTTTAACAAGATTTATGATATAATAAAGTCAAATGTAATTTTATCAAGAGTAGAAGAAGTGCTTGGTACTCTTAAAGCCTAAAAGAATCTTTATGAATAATTGAGATTCAGCGGTTGCTAATGAGACTCAAGCTTAGAAAGGTGAAAATTTGTTAGGACAAGATAAGTTGGATCGAATTAATTTTCTTGCTAATAAGAAGAAAACTGAAGGACTTACTGAGGCAGAGGCGATTGAGCAAGCAGAACTTAGAACGAAGTATCTCGAAGCCTTTAGGAAAAACTTCAAACAACAGCTAGATAACGTTGAAATTGTTTATAAAGATTAGTGTGAGGTGATTGTATGGCAGATAAGCAGTATATAATATTTAAGCTGAATGATGAAAAATTCGCAGCAAACATTAACCATATAGCTTCAATTACTGAATATGCCTCAATTACGCCACTACCTAATGGCCCGGCATACGTTGATGGTTTATTGAACTTAAGAGGCGATATTATTCCAGTTGTCAACTTGAAAAAGCGCTTTAATTTAGCTGAACAACGTATGAATCAAAAGAGAATTTTAATTGCGCGAAAAGGGGATATGCAGATTGGCTTTTTAGTTGACGATGCGTCTCAATCGATGTCTGTTGATACAGCAGATATTTTACCGCCACCTAAAATCGCAATTAAAAGAGACAATGCTTATATTTCAGAGGTGTGTGTCCATAAGGGTGAACTCATAATTGTAATTGACCTTGACCGCGTCTTAAGTGATGAAGAGATAGACGAATTGACCGGATTATAATACAGAATATATTTACTAGATTACTAGGACTCAAGATTCAAAAAAGCCCACGTTATATATACACGTGGGCTTTTATGGTATAATACTCTTTAGACTAAATATGGGGTGTTGATGTGAAAAACGCTATAACAATTGGCAGTTTAGATCAGATTATTCAAAAGACAGCTTTGGCCATTGAAGAGGGAAAAAAAGAAATATTTGAAATTTCCGAACGGGCTAGACATGACTTTATTTCCTATGAACAAGAGTTGATTGGAATTAAGGCAAAGTTGACCATCATGATCAACGAGGTCGATAAGCTTGAAATTCGTTCTAAAATGGCGCGAAATATGATTAAAACCATCAACGAGCATTTTGAAGAGTTTACTGAAAATGACATAAAAGAAGCCTATGCGCTTTCACAAAAGGTTATTGTAGCTTTGAACTCCAAAAGACAAGAGGAAAAGGAGCTTGGAGAACGAAGAAATGAGCTAGAGAGACTGATGCGCAACAGCATTGAAGTGATTAAGAAATCAGAGATTTTGGAAACTAAAGTGAGCGTTGCCTTAGAGTATTTGACAAGTGGCGTGTTTGAGCAAATAGAAGATTTGAAGCAAAAGCGTGATCTGAGCATCAAGATCGTCGAAGCTCAAGAGAACGAGAAGAAGAGGATTTCGAGAGACATCCACGATGGTCCTGCACAATCATTAGCAAACGTCATATTTAAGGCAGAATATGCCTCCAAAATGATCGACGCCTCTCCTGTAAAAGCAAAACGTGAGATTGCAGAGCTTCAAGAGGATGTACGCGTTACACTTAAAGACATCAGAAAAATCATATACGACTTAATGCCAATGTCACTAGATGATTTAGGACTAGTCCCGACGATTAAGAAACTGATCAATAATATAATGGATACGACCAATATTCATATCGATTTCAATGTTATGCAATCATCTGTCATCGATAATCAGCTGACAAATTTAATGGTTTTTAGAGTCATTCAAGAAGCGTTTAATAACATTGTTAAGCACTCTAATTGTAAAAAAGTCAGCATAGATTTATATATAAGCGATTTAGAAGTGACGCTAACCATTTCGGATGATGGTGTAGGCTTCGATGTCGATAAAACGACGCTTAACCCAATGGGTTTTGGATTATATAACATGAAGGAACGAATTGAGATTATCAACGGAACACTAGAGCTCGTTTCTGGTCACCTTCAAGGAACGACAATCAAAATAAGAATACCTAATAGTTGACGGAGGCTTATATGAATAAGATTAAAGTAATGATTGCCGATGACCATGCATTAATTCGAGAAGGAATTAAAAAATTACTAGAACTGGAAGAAAACTTCGAAATCGTTGCATTAGCTGGTGATGGTGAACAGGCAATTGCAAGTATTAAAGAGACATCTCCAGATGTGGTTCTACTTGACATCAATATGCCAGTGATGAATGGCATCGATTGTTTAAAGCAAATAAAACAAGATTACCCAGAAATCAAAGTAATTATGTTGACGATTCATGAAGATGCAGAATATCTTATTGAAACGATTAACATAGGTGCAGAAGGCTATGTACTTAAAGATGCAGATGTTTCATCACTTGTGAAAGCCATCCAGAAGGTTGTTCAAGGTGAGGTTTATATCCATCCAACACTCTCTGGGATTCTTGTCAGAGAGTATAAAAGAAAAGATAAAAACATAGAAGATGTTATAGGTAATAACCTTACGAAAAGAGAGTACGAGGTCATCCGTCTAATTTCAAAGGGATATAATAATAAAGAAATTGCAATTGAGCTTTTTATCTCTGAGAAGACCGTTAAAAACCATGTTTCAAACATCTTTAAGAAGATCAAAGTAACTGATCGTACTCAAGCGGCACTCTATGCAATTAAACATAATATTACAAAAATTTAATTGACTTGAATATATAAATTTATTTAGATATCCTATATATATGGCGTAGCGATATGCGAATCAATTCAAGGGGGATATTATGGAAGATTCTAAGTCATTTGAAGAATTGTCAAAATCTTTAACACACAGTTTCAAAAATGCCTGGGAAGCATTAAGCGAAGAAGAAACAAAGGTATGCTTTGACTTTAATGAAGATTACAAACGTTTTCTTGATAAAGGTAAAACTGAACGTGAAAGTGCTAACGAGATTTTGAGACTTGCAGTTGAAAAAGGATATAAAAGTATTGATCTTTTCTTAGAAGGAAAAGAGAAAATTAATGCTGGTTCAAAGATTTACGCGATGAATCGTGACAAATCGATCGTTCTTTTCGTAATCGGCGAAAAACCATTAAAAGAGGGTATGAACATCGTTGGTGCACACATAGATGTACCTAGAATTGATTTAAAACCATTCCCACTTTATGAAGATAGTGATATGGCTTTCTTTAAAACACACTATTATGGTGGCATTAAGAAATACCAATGGACAGCTACTCCGTTAGCTTTACACGGTGTTGTATTTAATAAAAATAACGAAAAAATCGAAGTTGTAATTGGTGAAGATGATAATGATCCTGTATTAGCAATTACAGATTTACTACCACATCTTGCTAAGGATCAAGCTTCAAAATCACTCGCTGAAGGTATTGATGGAGAGACTTTAAATGTCTTAGTCGGTCATATGCCAATCGGTGATGATAAAACAAAAGATAAAGTTAAACTTCATGTTCTTAAAATTCTTAGCGAAAAATACGGTATTGAAGAAGCTGATTTTATGTCTGCTGAATTTGAAATCGTGCCTGCAGGAAAAGCAAAAGACCTTGGTTTTGACCGTTCTATGATCTCTGCTTACGGACATGATGATCGCGTTTGTAGCTATACAGGACTTGCAGCTATGCTAGAACTTGAAAATGTTCATACAACTGCTTGCGGTATGTTTATGGACAAAGAAGAAGTGGGCAGCCAAGGTAATACTGGCTCACAATCTAGATATTTTGAGAATATCGTTGCAGAGTTAATCGCACTTCAAGAACCGAACTTTAGTGATCTTCTATTAAGAAGATGTATTTCAAACACACAAGTGTTATCTGGAGATGTTGGCGCAGCATTTGATCCGAATTATGCTGGGGCATATGACAAACGTAACTCGGCTCATATCGGAAAAGGTGTTCAATTGGTTAAGTACACTGGCGCTAGAGGCAAAGGTGGCTGTAACGATGCCAATGCAGAGTTTCTAGGTGAAGTAAGAAAAATCTTTAGTGACAACGATATTGTATGGCAAATTGGTGAACTTGGTAAAGTTGATCAAGGTGGTGGTGGTACAATTGCTTATATATTAGCAAATTCAAATGCTGAAGTTGTTGACTGTGGCGTTCCTGTACTAAGCATGCATGCACCATATGAAATCGTAAGTAAAGTTGACGTTTATATGACTTTCAAAGCGTATAAAGCATTCTTGAATCGCTAGAACAAGCCTATATCGTCACAAATAATTTACAACCTATTCAATAGTTAAATTGGAAGAAACCATAAAAGTATTGTATAATATTTCTAGACTAGTAAATGAGCATTGTTACAATGCTCATTTTTACTTTAATTAGGAGGGCATTATGAGCAAACAGATTTTTGTAATCGACGACGATGAGAATATCAGAGAACTAATCGCATTATATCTCACAAAAGAAGGTTATTCTGTTGAGCAATATGACAGCGGCGAAAAAGGAATTGAAGCATTTAATAAGACGACACCTGATTTAGTTTTGCTTGATATAATGATGCCTGGCATGGATGGTTACGACACATTGAAAGCGATCAGAAAACTTGGATCAGTGCCAGTAATAATGGTAACAGCAAAAGACGAAACTTTTGATAAAGTACTAGGCTTAGAGCTTGGTGCAGATGATTATATCGTTAAGCCGTTCGAACCAAAAGAGATGACTGCTCGCGTTAAAGCGGTTATAAGAAGATTTCAAAACTCAGATAAGATTGAAAACGAAGGAATCGTATCTGTTCCGAATTTAACTATAAATATGTCAGATTACAACGTTACTTACTTTGGTGAAATTTTAGAATTACCACCTAAAGAAATTGAATTGCTCAATTACCTAGTGAGTCATCCGAATAGAGTATTTACACGTGAACAGCTTCTAGATCATATCTGGGGTTACGATTTCTTCGGTGAGACAAGAACGGTAGACGTTCATATTAAACGCCTTAGAGAAAAATTTGAACGTGAAGATAACGGTTGGGAAATTAAAACTGTTTGGGGCGTTGGGTATAAATTTAAAATAGATTAGAGGTGTTTTATGAAGACCATTTTTCATAAATTTGCTTTTATCTATATTATGATTTTTTTAATTTCATTTATACTGATTATCATAGGTGTAAGAACGGTTCTTGACATCTATTTCGTCAGCCATGAAACCGATTTGATTATTAAAAGAGTTTCCAATTACGAAGAACTCGTCAATAGCAGATATGTCAATTCCATAAGTCTTAATGTATTACAGGAGCAGGTGATTCTGCTGGATGGCTATACGGGTGCAAATATATGGTTGTTCACAGAAGATGGACAGCTTTATACGACTGAAATTGATCGTTCTGCGATGAATTTAGAGGAGTTTCCTGATTTAGCGAGTGAAATTCAGCAAGTCTTCGCAGGTGAGACAACCAGTAAAGAAGTTTCATATAAAAATCTATATACAGATAGAATGCTAAGAGTTGGTTATCCTTTCAATGTTGGGGATACAACTTATGCGATGTTTATTAATGTACCGATGCCGGAAATTGAAGATACCATTTCAAGAGTTTCTATTATTATCTTTGTTTCACTTGCGATATCTGGTTTGTTGGCCGTTATTTTAATTTTCATGATCACGCGTCGAATGGGTTATGAGATTAATGTTATTAACGAGTCAGCGAGATATATTGCTGAAGGTAACTTTGACAAGAAGATCATCATCAACAGAAAAGATGAGTTGGGCGAACTTGCAGAGAGCTTTAATGTTATGGCAGATGAGCTCAATAAACAAGAGAATACAAAGAGAATGTTTATATCCAGTTTATCTCACGATTTAAGAACGCCACTGACTACCATCAAAGGTTACACACAAGGTATATTGGATGGTACGATAGATGGCGAAAAACAGGATCGTTATTTAAAGATCGTACTGAATGAAATTGACCGTTTGGTTAAAATGATTAACGATTTACTGGACCTTTCGAAAATGGAAAGTGGCGCATTGGTATTAAACAAAACTGACTTTGATTTAAATGAGTTAATTGTTAATGTACTGGATAACTTCGAACAGAAGATTGTTAGTAAGCGAGTTAAGTTGACGATTGATTTATCGAAAGAAAAAGTGTTGGCACATGGTGATTATACGGCGATTCATAGAGTGGTTTATAATCTTATGGACAATGCAACAAAGTTTGTAAACGAAGATGGGTCTATCAGTATTCGAACAGAGTTTCGTGATGACAAGCTTTATGTAGGCGTGAGCAATACAGGTAAAGTACTTAGCGCGAAAGAACTGTCAATGATCTGGGATCGATTCTCTAAGCTGGACAAATCAAGAGGTCTTGAAAAAAAATCCTCAGGTTTGGGTCTATCTATTGTAAAGGAAATTATTAAAGCACATAATGAAAAAATTGATGTCTTTTCAAATGAAGATATAGGTGTTGCATTTATTTTTACTGTATCTACTCAGATTTTCAAGTCGTAAATAACACGTCATTTATGTTCGTTTTTACGGGTTATTGTGGCAAAATCTTTAAATATGATTATAGTATTATTCATAAAATGTTCAAATTAATGCCTTATTGTATAGTCTAGGAGGTGTGTAAAATTGTTGAAGACGAATACAGGTTCTAAACATCGACAAGCTTTGGATCAACTGTTTTACGATGTCATGGAAGAAAAAGTCAGTTGTGCTATCAAGAAGGGTGAAAGTGTCATTAATACGTTTGACGTCGACGTAAGAGAAAATGACAGGGGTTTCGTCGTAGAAGCCGAGTTACCTGGATTTACAATTGAAAATATCACGATTGTCTACGAAAACAGTTATCTAAGTATCATTGCTGAAAAGCGTGGGCTTGATCACGATGAGGAATATGATTTTATACGCCGCGAAAGAAGGTTTGGAATCTTTAGACGCAATTTCTTAGTTCAAGATGTTGACAGTGATCATATTAAAGCGACACTTAAAAATGGCGTGTTAAAGATTGAATTACCCAAAGCTTCACATACGATGTTTTAAATCTTATGACGAGGTGATTCAAGATGGATGAAAACGAACGCAAAGATTCATATTTAGATTCAGAATTGACAGATCAAGATTCAGAATTGACCAATCAAGATTCGTCAGTTGAAAATGAGGCAGATTCAAAAGCTGAAAATAGCGATATTATTGAAGCTGTTAGCTTAGAAGGAAATACTGAGTATTCAGAGCAAGCAAAGCAAGAACCAAGCAATAAACCGCCTGAGTTTATTACAATTAAAGAAGAGGCTACAGAAGCAAAACCTATAAAGGTGAGTAAGAAAAGACATATCAAACTCTCTTCTGTCTTAACGGTTATGCTAGCAATTGTTTTAATTAGTGGCAGCACTTATACGATTGGCTATTATAATGGTCAAATTAATTTAAATGAATCAGCAATCAATGATAAAATTGACAAATTGCTAGAAAGTAATTTCAAGGCGGACATTTATCAATCTGTTAAGGAGTACATCGATCAAACTGGTGTCAATACCACTATGACCGATGCAGATGTAAGTGAGATTTATAAAAATGTTGGTAACTCAATCGTGGGCATAACCAGCAAGTCCTATATTTACGATTGGTTTAACAATCAACAAGAAGCAACTGCAAAAGGTTCGGGTGTCATAATTGATCAAGATTCAAAACAGTTCTTTATCGTTACAAACTACCATGTGGTGTCGGATGCAACTGATGTTGTCGTTGAATTAGCAAAGGATCAGATCGTTGATTCGAAACTGATAGGATATGATGAAACCACTGACTTAGCGGTTATATCGATTCAAAAATCAGACGTGAACAGCGATTTGATAAATGATCTTAGACCGATTGCTATCGGAGATTCAAACAAGCTTCAAATTGGTGAAGTTGCTATCGCAATAGGTAATCCACTCGGCTACAGTAATACAGTAACCTCGGGAATCGTCAGTGCAGTTGACCGTCAAGTATCTGAAGATACAGACATGACTTATATCCAAACAGATGCTGCCATTAATCCTGGTAACTCAGGTGGTGCGCTTGTGAATAGCAAAGGTGAATTAATCGGTATTAACTCAGCTAAGATCGCTGAAACTGATGTTGAAGGTATCGGATTTGCTATTCCTTCAGATAAAGTCATGGAAATCGCTCAAGAGTTGATGGATAAAGGCTACGTATCTAGACCATTTATTGGTATAGGTGGTGTTGACGTAGATGAAAACTCTGCTAAACTCTATAATATCCCAATGGGTGTACTTGTTAAGTATGTGTATGAGGGTTCTCCAGCTGAAAAAGCTGGTCTTCAAGTGATGGATTTAATCGTGGGTATGAATGATCAAAACATCTATAATATGGAGGATTTAACCACTCAGCTTGCAACTTATAAAGTAGGCGATACAGTTAAACTTAAAATCGTAAGAAACGAAAAAGAAGAAATGGAAATCAACGTTGTGCTGGGTGAAAAAGGCACACAAAAACAATAGTCGATTCATCAATTGATACTAAATAACCATAAAAAGCTATTCTCAGAGATGAGAGTAGCTTTTTTTTTTAAGACCTTTCCAGCAAGCGATAGAAAAGGTATAATCAGAGTATATTCTTTGAGGAATATAAATAAGGAGATTATATGTCAAATAAAGAAGTAAGAAGTTCAAGTGAAAAGAAGCATCGAAATGATACTGAAAATACAAAACAGAGGTCATTTAAATCTAAACCTTCATTAGATAGAAGCAAAACTGAATCA
>DJWQ01000117.1:0-14109 GCA_002441045.1 Firmicutes bacterium UBA6226
GACCAGTAGCAGAATGCTACCGGTCACAAGAACAGTCAATTTTTTGCGTATCATTTTACTAAATCAGCTGCCTCTCCAATTAATTTTAAATATTCATCAATAGTCGCTGGTATGGACAATGCACTTGGCGTTCCAGATGCTGCAAGTGGCGTGTTGTCTTCTATGATCGCTACGGATCCTCTTTGTACTGCTGGAATAGTGCTTAAAAGTGCATCTGCTTGAAGTGCTTCTAAGAGCGTATCTGAGCCATAAGTGATGATAATATCCACATCTTGTAATTGATCCGCATTTTCTGCACTTAATGAAATTGCAAAGCTTGCATCGTCTTCAGCTAGTGCTAAAACACTTTCTGGGAATGCCATCCCTAAATCGGTTAGGTAAGCTGCTCTTGGGTCTGCTGGCAGATAAACGTAAAAGCTACCTAAGTCAGCTGGGTTAAAGTAGAAGAAAGCGGCTTTCTTACCAGCAAGTTGAGGATATTCCGATGTTTTGTCAGCAATCAATTTTTCAAGGTTTGCAACGAGTGTTTCTCCCTCAACTTCGAGCCCCATTCCTTTAGCATCCATTTTAATTTGATCCCTCCAGTAGGTTTGCCAAGGCAATGTCGGGTAGGCAATGACAGGTGCAATCTCACTTAATAAATCGTATTCCTCTTGAGTTAGGCCTGAATAGGCAGCAAGAATCACATCTGGATCAGAATCAGCAATGGCTTCAAAGTTAAGCCCTGCTAGATCGTCATATAATACAGGTGAATCAACACCTAATTCTTTGAATTTTTCGGCAGTCCACGGTAACATGCCGCTACCATCTGTAACGCCATAATTTGCCATAGAAATACCCACTGGTACGACGCCGAGTGCAAGAGGTGTATCTTGATTTCCCCATGAGATCGTTGCAATTCTTTCAGGCTGGCTTTCTAAAATGGTTTCGCCGAAAGCATGTTCAATCACAAGGGGATAAGTTACTTCTGAATTTTGAGAAACCTCGGTTGTAACAGATGATGTTTCTGAGGATGTCATTTCTGATGTTGTCATTTCAGTTACAGGTTTTGAACCACATCCGGTTAGTAAAATTGTAGTTGCGAGTACGATGGCACTAATTGATTTTTAACGGTTGAATTTCATGAGTTTCCCTTTCTAATTTCATATTTTCTTTTTAATAATTAAATAATTCCTCATTTTTGGAGACAGAATCACTTAAAAAGTTCTAAATGAATATTATTATCATTCTCATTTAGAGTCAAGTTTATTTTTGTTTTTTATGGTTTTAATCTAAAAAATGTAATGGATTTCATTATAAAATTTGTATTTTTAATCTGATCGACTCTTGTATGTTAATAATGAGCGTCTGATAAGGATAAGCCATAATTCAACTGCAGACTAATAATTCCAAAGAGAAGAAGGATTTTAGCTTCATTTGTAGAATATACATCTTAGAAAAATAAGGTAAACAAGTGAGGTGTCTTATGAAACTATCAAATGACAAAAGTGTTATCATTGAGCAATTGAGAAAAGGTGAATTTGTACCTTACAATGTCATCGGAGTTCTTGAAAATAGGGACTTTAATGTCTATTTTGATGATGAGAGTGGTACGGTCTGGGCTGAGAATGAGTATTTTAATTACGTCTATGGTGATATCGCTCTTTTAAAAGAAAGAGTTGCAAGTCTTGATACTGGTTTTTATGGTTTTTCCGCAGTAAGGGGTGATATCGCTGAGGCGATATATCGTGATTATCTGTTGCATTGGTACGAGCCGACTGATCGCTATTTGCATCAAGGGGAAAACTTTGGAGAATTAACTTTATGCCCGTATGAGATGGTAAGCTTAAGCTTAGATGAGGCAGAAGGCATCGATAATCGTTATGAGTATCAACAGGAAGGATCGCTTGAAAAAATAAAAGATGCCATCCTTAATCGACCAACCTCAGCGATCTATATCGATGGTGAACTGGCAAGCTATGTACTTGTACATGAAGATAATTCTATCGGATATATGTACACTCTTGAAAAATACAGGAAGCATGGCTTAGGGTATTGGGTGACGCTTGATATTTTGAAAAAGATGCAGGACAAGGGATCGCTCTCATTTGTGGAGATCAATCAAAAAAATTACAAATCGCAGGGGCTAGCTGCTAAGACTGGATTTGTGAAGGATGCCTTTACACCATGGTTTGGTATCATTAAAGGCCGTCCAAACTGGTTTGATGAGTGGCAACCGTTTGGTCAATCGCCTTTTTTGTTTACAACACTCGTCCATTTAAGACATGTTGATCAATTATCTGAAAGTAACCTGCAAGGTATATTTCATAAGGTTGAGGGCGGTTATACCTTTGAAATCTGTGAAGAAAACAATAAGTGTGCAACTGGAACGATTATGGTTGACTCAAGTGATGAAGCCTTTGTACTAAATGTAGCCAATACGTCTTTATCAACTTATGAGATCTTAAAAGTTTTAGTGACTTATTTTCCTGAAACACAAGCGAGTATCGTCATACCATTTGAGCCTGAGTTGGTTGATCAGATTGGCTGTATCGTTGGATTACAGGATTTGATAGAGAAAAAATAAAAAAAATATGTTATGCTAAATGCTATGAGAGGTTAAGAAATGGAAAAAAGAGTGATTGGCATTTTAGCACATGTTGATTCTGGCAAAACAACTTTGTCAGAGGCGTTATTATATAAAAGTGGTAAAACTAGAAAATTGGGGCGCGTTGATAATCAAGACGCCTATTTGGACACATATGAATTAGAAAAGGCGCGTGGGATCACTATTTTCTCAAAACAAGCGGTTTTTGAATATGGCGGAATTACCTATAATTTGTTGGATACGCCTGGGCATGTTGATTTTTCAGCGGAAATGGAAAGAACACTACAAGTTTTGGACTACGCTATAGTTGTGGTGAGCGGTGCGGATGGTGTTCAAGGCCATACCAAAACAGTTTGGCGTTTGCTTGAAAGTTACAAGGTTCCGACATTTATCTTCGTCAATAAGATGGATCAAGAGGGTGCCAGCAAAGAAGTGGTTTTATCACAGATCAAGCGTCAATTAAGCGATCACTGTATCGATTTTACAGATACTTTGACCGCTTCTTTTAGTGAGGAAATTGCCTTAACCGGCGAAGTATTGATGCATCAATATCTTACAGAAGGCAATGTCTCGCATGAAGCGATCATTGACAAGATCTCAGAGAGATGCATTTATCCTGTATTCTTTGGATCGGCTTTAAAAATGCAAGGAATAGATGAATTTATCGAAGGGTTAAGCTATTTTTCTCAAAATAAAAAGTATTTGAATGCACTTGGGGCTAGGATTTTTAAAATCACTAGAGACGAGCAGGGGAACCGATTAACTTACTTAAAGATTACCGGAGGTTCTCTTTCAGTAAAGGACCAGCTCACGACACCACAGTGGAGTGATAAGGTTAACCAAATCAGAATTTACTCTGGCTCAAAATATGAGATCGTTACAAGTGTCGATGCAGGTACAGTGTGTGCCGTTACTGGATTATCGCAGTCAAAGGCAGGAGAAGGAGTGGGTATAGAAGCAGACAAGGATGGTCGTAAACCTTTATTAGAGCCTGTTTTAAACTATCAACTTATATTCCCAGAGTCCTCTGATGCGCGCATGATGCTACCTAAACTCAAGCAAATAGAAGATGAAGAACCAGAACTCAGTTTCGAATGGGACGAAGAAAACAGTAGCATACAGGTCAACCTCTTTGGTGAGGTACAAACTGAAATTTTGCAGAGTCTCGTATTAGAGCGATTTGATGTCTTAATAAACTATGGGCATAGTCGAATTGTTTATAAAGAAACGATTCTCGATACAGTAGAAGGCGTGGGACACTTTGAACCACTTAGACATTATTCTGAAGTACATCTTTTGTTAGAACCTTTGCCAAGGGGCAGTGGTTTGCAGTTTGAAACCAATTGTTCTGAGGATGAACTGGCTAAAAACTGGCAAAGGCTTGTTTTAACACATCTTGCAGAAAAAGCGCATCGAGGCGTTTTAATAGGTGCTGAGCTAACTGATGTAAAAATCACTTTAGTTGCTGGTCGTGCACACAACAAACATACTGAAGGCGGTGACTTTAGAGAAGCTACATTTAGAGCGGTGAGACAGGGACTTATGGAGGCTGAATCTCAGATTCTAGAACCTTATTATAGCTTTCAACTACACATCCCCAATGTCTATGTAGGACGCGCTATGACCGATATCGATCAAAGATTCGGTAAATGTGAGGTCACGCTTCAAGAGGGTGGCTGGACGCTATTAACTGGTACTGGTCCTGTGGCTACGCTTCGGAATTATTATAAAGAAGTTGTGGCTTATTCAAAGGGTGAAGGTCTTTTGTTTATGTCTGTGGACGGCTATGATGTTTGCCATAATACGGAAGAAGTTTTTGAAGCTGCAAATTATGACCCAGAGCGCGATCTTAGAAATCCAAGCGCATCTGTGTTCTGTGCGCAGGGTACAGGTTTTATCGTTTCATGGGATCAGGTCAAGGATTATATGCATGTGCCAAGCGTTTTAAAGCCTGAAAGACAGTTGTTTGATTTAAGTGCGCCTTTACAAGAGATGGTGAGCAGTGGTAGTTTGAGCCTAGAAGAAATTGATTCGATCATCAACCAAACTGCTTTTGCCAACAGTGGACGAAAGTCAATGTGGCGAGATAAAAGGCGAAATAGCGAGAGAATGGGCCGTTCGTATGGTACATATGAGACGGTAAGGAATGGAAAATCTGGGCGTGAAACTGACTACAATACATTGAAACTAAAGGAATCTTATCTGTTGGTGGATGGTTATAACGTCGTGTTTGCATGGGATGAGCTGAAGGTTTTGTCTGAGACCAGTTTAGATGCGGCTAGGGATAAGCTGTTAGAGCGATTATCCGATTATCAAGCGATAAAAAAATCAAATATTATCGTCGTCTTTGATGCTTATAAGGTGGCAGGTAGGCGTGAATCGGTAGAGATGTATCATAATATAAAAGTAATTTTCACAGCTGAAGCACAAACTGCAGACCAATACATCGAGAAATTTGCTCATGATCACAGCAGTGAATATCAGATAACTGTAGCCACATCAGATGGTATGCAGCAGATGATTATCCGAGGCGCAGGCTGTTTGCTTATGTCTTCAAGAGAACTAAAAGAGGACATGGAGCGGGTATCAGAAGAGATAAGATCGCAGTATCTTAAAACCACAAATGGTGTAAAAACCGCAGTTGATCAAGGCTTAAGCGAAACCGATAGGGAAAAATTGAAAAATATTATCAAGGATACTAATTAAATCTATGACTAAAATAACGCTCTCCAGAGGACTGAACCTCATGAGAGCGTTATTTTTGTTCATAGCTATTTTGAAAGTATTATTTGATCTATTTATTTAAATTTTTTATCGGTTTTAATAATTTGAGCCTAACCAATGAAATTTTCTTTTTTTGCCACTTGTCGCTTAAACAGACTATAAAATAGCCAAGTTGCAATAAGATAAAACACGATGGTAAGTGCGTAAGGTGAGTTATAGCCATATTTGGCCATCATTGCGCCACCGACATAGATGCCAAGCGCCCTGGTGATGTTGTTCATCATCGCACGCATGGCGCTCATCAGTGGTCGATGTTGATCTTCAACTATATGCATGGAGATATTTCTGATTAGGGGCTGTCCCATATTCATCAGTGAACTTCTCAGAAAAAATGCTATAGCGACGACTACTAACCCCTGTGGCAAACCTATGGCCACAAGTAGTGGAATGCTAAGCAGCTGTGTGATGATAATGGTTTTATAATTGCCAATCCTTTTATCGAACATCGGTACCACAAGTCCGCCGATTACAGTGCCCAGTTGAGCAAAGCTTAATATCAGTCCTACGATGCCTTCTGTGGTATCCAACATGTATTTAAGATAGACGCCAAAGAAGGGCACGATAAGCCCTGCGCCTAGTCCTATGATGCCTGTATAAGCTAAAAAGAGGACGTTAAAGCTGGTAAAGAAACCTTTAATCTCTTTAAAGTTCAATCGTTTTTGTTTTGCCATAGGCTTGGATTTTAACTGACTTAGGGGCACGATGGCGATGATACTCATGAGACTCACTAGAATCAATGCGTATCTAATTGGCAAAATACCGACACCAAACTTTATAGTAAATATATCTGTCAGATAACCAGTCGCCAATGAGCCTGTCATAAAAGCCGCATTTCGAGTGGCAAATGTAAGGCTAAATGCATGAACACGCTCTTCGCTAGAAGTTTGATCGTAGATAAAAGGTGATTCTACTGTGAGCATCGCAGCCTGTCCAAGGCCAAAGAAAACTGATACGACCGACATCCATAGGAGGTTATCATAGCTGACAATGGCGATACTAGAGAGTCCAACCACAAATAGTCCAAAGATAAGCGTTTTTTTGTAGCCAATCCTTGCAGCAATCCATGTGATTAAAAATGCTGTAATTCCCACTGAAAGCTGTCGCAGAGATAAAAGTGTACCCACCACAGATTCTGAATAGCCTAGCTCTTTAACGTATATGCCAAAGAAACCATTGAATGAAGCCGAAGTTAGACCATATAAAAAGACGACCAATATGAACTTTTTAATAATCCGATTTAAATGTCGATATCCCATAGTTTTAGTATACTACAAGAATCATTAGTGTTGCAAATATTTCGGGTGTCTATAGAAATTGATTCGCCATATTTACTTATGTCCGATTTTGAGTGTTTTTTTATGCGGTATGATGCTAATATTAGATTAAGGACATATTATAAGTTTAAGAATATAAACTCAAGTATGTTTTGATAATGCTCAATTAATTTGCTATAAGAACGAAAGTTAGATAAATTTGATAAGTTGAATCAGTTAGTGAAAAAGGGAGTCAAATATGCTGGATTATAAAAGCTGTTATGAAGCTGTGAAATCAAAAGATGCACGTTTTGACGGTAAGTTCTTTACCGCGGTAAAAACCACTAAAATATACTGTCGTCCCATTTGTAAAGTACCTGCGCCTAAGGAAAAAAACTGTGAATTTTATGAATCCAGTGCAGAAGCTGAAGCTGCGGGATATCGCCCCTGTATGCGCTGTCGTCCAGAGTTAGCACCTGAGTTTTCAGAGTTTAATCAGGAAACGGTTTTAATCGGTCAATGCCTTAGATTTTTTGAAAAGAACGAATATGGTTCCAATTTAATCAAGCAAGCTGCAGAAGAGCTTGGCATTTCAGAAAGACACATTCATCGGCTATTCGTATCGGAGCTAGGGGTTAGCCCTAAGCAGTATATCATGACGAAGCGTCTTTTAAATGCGAAGCAGTTGCTTCAAAGTACAAACCTTTCAGTAACTGAGATTGCAGGCAGGGTTGGCTTCGGAAGCCAAACACGACTCACCGATACGATGAAATTAAGATATGGCATTACACCTAGAGATCTTAGAAAATCCGGGAAGAGTTTAAATGAAGTTAAAGTCAAGCTTGGCTATAGACCGCCCTATGATTGGGATCAAATGCTTATGTTCTTTAAGATGAGAGCCATCCCAGGTGTGGAATGGGTGACTTCTGATGGCCTTTACAGACGGATACTGCGAATGGATGATCATCATATTGGCTGGATTGAAGTAAAACCAGATCGTACATTGCATTATCTAGAACTAAAGGTAAGTGAATCACTTGAGCCTGTTTTATTACAGGTCATCGAAAAAGTAAAGCGCGTTTTTGATCTCAGTCTTGATCCTTTATCTTTACCTAATGGCATCGATCGTGGCACCCGATTACCTGGTAGCTTTGATGCATTTGAAATGTCTGTAAGAGCGGTTATTGGTCAACAAATCTCTGTAGTCGCTGCGACGACTTTAATGGGGAGGCTTGTAAAGCAAACGGGTACACCGATTCAAACACCATGGGAACAGCTGTCGCACGTCTTTCCAAAACCCAATGAGATTTTAGTGATTGATGACATAGAAAGTGCGTTTGGAAGCTTGGGAATCATTCGAACGCGGTCTCAAACGATTTATGCCTTGGCAGATGAAATCGAATCCAACAGACTGAATTTAGATCCAGTGGCTCAAGTTGATTTTAAACCGGATCTTATCATAGATAAACTAAAGGGGATTAAAGGCATCGGACGATGGACTGCTGAATACATTACGATGAGAGCCTTGTCTTGGCCGGATGTGTTTTTAAATACGGATCTGGTTATTAAACAAAATTTGTTATCGCGCTTAAAGGATGCAACTGGAATTGGTTTACTGGATTTGAAAGCGATGATGAAGCCATATGGCTTTGATAAGCTATATCTGGAAGTAAGTGAGACGTTTGCAGAGGCTTATCGACCATGGCGAAGCTACCTGACTTTGGCGATATGGAGAGGAGGACTTTCAGATGACATCGAGTCATGATAATCACTTGAAAAATAAGGAACAATCAAATATAAAGGAACAGTCAGATAATAAAGAACATTCAACGGATAAAAAACTTTTAATTAAGGATGAACTTTCAAAGGATTATAATTTAATGAATCCTATATATATTAAGTTTGATTCGCCTTGGGGAGAGAGTCTTTTAAAAATTGATGCGGCTGGTGCGATCAATGGCTTTTGGTTTTATGAACAAAAGTACTTTCCAAAGATCAATGAGACGTTGATTATAGATGCTTCTGATTTCCTCATAGACTCGGCTCGATCCACACAGCAAATGAAGGATAGTTTTGTTAGATTTCAATCCGAAATTGAGGCCTATGCTAAGGGTGAAATAAGTGCTTTTAATTCAGAGCTTGCTCCAGAAGGGACGGATTTTCAAAAGTTAATTTGGCAATTGCTTTTAGAAGTGCCTTATGGTGAAACCTCGACGTATGGTGAGCTTGCAAATGCCGCAGCGCTTAAGCTGGGTAAGGCGTCGATGTCTGCACAAGCAGTAGGTCAGGCGGTTGGGCATAATCCGATTTCTGTGGTAATCCCTTGTCACAGAATATTGGGTAAATCCGGGGATCTTACAGGTTATGCTGGTGGATTAGATAAGAAAATTACGCTTCTTAAGAGAGAGGGTATAATCGTTTAAGATAGATAAAATGGCGTTAAGCTTTGCTTAAATTTAACGTATTGCTATGATTGAGAATGATTATCAACGGGTATAAACTTACCTGGAAATTGAAAGGGAGGTCCCGTTATGATAAAGTTCAAAACTAAGATTTTAAGAGTTTCAGAAGCACCTGAAGGCGTATGGACTTATGCGCTTGAAATTCCGAAAGGCTTAAGATGGGATGAAGGTACGCATATGCATGTTGCTAATCTAGGATTTGATGAAGGTGAGGCACCTAATCGTGACCAGATTAGACATATGTCAGTTATGTCATTACCAAACGAAGGCTATTTGGGATTTACTACAAAAATTGACGCTGAACCATCGGAGTTTAAGTCTGTTCTTAAGGATTTAAAGGAAGGAGATTCGCTCGTTTTATTTAAATTTGGTTCGAGAATGGTACTAAGACGTGAAGAACGACCAATTTTACTGCTTTCTATGGGTGTTGGCATCGCAACGATGCGACCACTTATCTTAAAGTATAAAGAAGATCACAGTGGTATTTCTGAGCTATACAGTATCAACGTCAATGGAGACGGTGATTATGTCTATTACGATGAGATAGAACCACTGGTAGGTGAGGGATTTGACACAGTTTGGTGCCGACATAGAACGGAGTACTACGAAAGACTTGCTGATCTTGTTAAGGCGAAAAATCCCATCTGTTATGTGGTTGGGAATGATGCCTTCATTAAGGAGCATATCTTAAAGCTGAGAAGTCTTAAGGTTTCAGATAACGATATTATCGTCGATAAGAAACCGGAAATCAGAAGGGATTATTATCACCTTAGAGATTAGGCGTGATGGCTTGCAAATGATCAAAATAAATTAAGCGCTGGTTCATATTACATTATGAATCAGCGCTTTTTTCAACTCACAATTATGCTTCTAAGAAATTTGAGATTACGCGGTACCCAAAGCTTTTATTCTTGGATTTTTGTCTACTAAAAGAATTCCAAAACACCAGATTGGATGGATTTTTTAGTGAGGACTTTAAATAGACTTGTACCGATGATCATAAATATAACTCCAAGTCCGATCTCACCAAGAAGTAGATGCGTGTTTTCAGAGAGCGGTGTTCCCTCGTATATGGCACGGCAGAGGGTGATGCTTCTAGTCAATGGCATCATTTGGCTTATGGGTTGTATAATTTCTGGTAAGCGACTGATAGGAAAATTTGCACCTGTTAATCCTAAAAGTGACATTGAAACCACATTGAGGATTAAGTTTAAATCTCTTGAGGCAAGACCAATACTTGCGATGATCAGCCCAAAAGACATAGCTGAAAATGAAGCTGCTAATAACACAGCGCCGAAGGAAACCCATGCTTCTATTGGAAGATGAAAACCAAAAAATAGTGCACCAATAATCAGTCCAATAAAGATGGTTATGATACCATCAAAAATGTGGAGTAGCGTGCGTGGCAATAGAATGCTAAATCCATTGGAGGGAGAGGCAATCAGTAGTTTTAATGTGCCAAATGATTTTTCTGCACTTAAATGTGTACCAACGCCAAAGATTGCGTTAAAGTAAGTCAACACAACTGCATTCCCAATAAACCAAGTCGTGATGTTTTGCGAGCCGTAAACGTAATTTGCAACCAGTGTAAAGCAAAGCATTTGCATTAAAGGTGCACCTAAATTAACCATTAAGTATTGCTGTAGCGACATGACTGCAAAGGTGCTTTTATAAGCAAATGTACCTTTTCTAAAGAATCGTTTGATTGGATCGATTAAGCCTGCCATTAGTACACCTCCAATGTTGCTTCAACTCTACATTTTACATCAATTTTTTCAAAGAAATACACCGCTAAAACACCATAAATAATCGTTATAACAACTAAACCAACAATATAGTTTATGGCACTGAATAAACTGTTCCCCGATACAGCCAAATGTATGATTTTAACAGCCCAAGTCGGTGAAAGTAAATAAGCAAAACTTCTTATCAATAATGGTAATTGTTCAAGCGGAAACAGAATGCCACATAAGATGTAGACTGGATATTCCATAAAGTTCATCATAATTCGAGCATTTCTAGAGAGCGTAAAAAGTGCTGCAAAGAGGTAACCGATCGCTATCAAAGATAAAGTCATGAGAAATAAACCGATTAATAGTAAACTAAAATTACCAATGATGATTTGTCTTTGAAAAAATAAAACGACAACGGAAAAGCTTAATCCAATACTAAACACACCCCAAAGTGAGTTCCCTATAATCTTGCCGAGAACAATCCATTTAAAGCCAACAGGTGCGGAATAAATGGTTTCAAGTGTACCATACCATCTTTCGCGATGGATATCACTGGCAGAGGAAAAGCAGATGCTTGACCAAAAGGTAGAGAGTCCACTGCCAAATACCGCGAATAAAGTGAAATCAATGTTACTTTTCTCAAGGTAAATCATACCGAGTATTAAACCAAATAAAATAGGCTGACCTATGACGCAAAACCGGAACATCGGTCTACCGATAGAGGTTTTGAACTGTTGCGTGGCACTTGATAGAACTGCATTTATAGTTGACATGGGATGACCTCCTAAGCGATATTGGGTTCAGAAATAAGGTGAATGTACGCATCCTCTAGGTTGGGCATCTGACTGCTGTTTAGTTCGTTTCTAACTCTGTTTTTTAAACCCTCAACCGTATCCAGTGCAATAATTTGACCGTGGTTGATAACAGCAATTCTATGACAAAGCTCTTCTGCTTCTTGCATGTAGTGTGTGGTAAGCAAAACGGTTTTTCCTTTTTCCGAGAGTGCTCTGATCATATTTTTAAGCGTACGTGCAGCGACAGGATCTAGCCCAATACTCGGCTCGTCTAAAAAGATAATCTCAGGATCATTTAATAATGCCCTAGCGATTTGTAGTTTTTGCTTCATACCTTTAGAGTAGGTTTCAACCTTTTGTTTTCTAACGTCATAAAGACCAACCTCTTTAAGGAGAGCATCAATTAACTCGGGCTGCTTCTTTCTTGGAATCTTGTAAATATCTGCAAAATACTTTAAATTATCAAGTCCACTTAAACGCCAATATAGACTCCTTTCGCCACCAAATATAAAATTGATACGAGGTCGTATTTTTTTCTCTTCACCAAATGCTTTAAACCCAAATACTTTCGCTTGGCCTGAGGAAGGTGCTAAAAGTGTTGTAAGTATTTTTATGGTGGTTGTTTTACCTGCGCCATTTGGACCTAATAAACCAAATATTTCACCAGGGTAAACCTCAAAATCAATTCCTTTTAGTGCATCTACAAGCTTTTTTTCTTGATTCAGAAGACCGATATGTGTTAGATAAGTTCGCTTTAGGTTTTGTACAGCTATGATTGGATTTTCCATTTTCTCCTCCATAAGTATATTAGATGTACATTTTATAAGATATATATCTAATATACTCTCGCATCATATGACTGTCAATTCAATTATTTGTGTGAGTATAGAAAAACACTGGATTGAGTTGACAATCCAGTGTTTAAAATAATAATAAGATTATTAAATATTTATTGGTTTTTGATGTACTTTTCTATCTGATCGAGTTGCCTTGATAGGCGCGTGTAATTTGTACTGAAATACTTGATTTGCTTTACTTTTTCCATGTTAATCAAACCTTGCTGATGGAGTGCATCTAAGTGATGAGAAACCGTTGCAGTTGTTAGACCGAGTGCCTCTGCGATTTCTTTACCATACATCGGTTTCATATAGAGCATTTTTAGGATTTTCAATCTACTGTTATCAGATATACTTTTTAATTGATCAATCAACTCATTAACTGTAGTGGATTCATCCTTTTTCATTCGCTTGAGCGCATGTAGGTAAATCATAGTTTTACCATCCATAAGTCGCATACTATAAGGGCTTGAATAATAAGTTGGTATAAAATCATAATAGGTGTAATCTGCGATATTCCAAAACGGCTTTCCCATTAACTCCTGTGCATAGGAGAGTGGATGCCGTACAAGCATACCCTCTTTAAACTGTTTTTTCAATGATACTACTTCATCGAGGACAGCAAGCTCATTAATTTTAGCATTAAAAGCGGGATGCTGATCAATTTCTTTTAAGAGTTCAAACAATGTGGAAAAATAAACTGATGGGTCATCGAAAAGTGGTTTACTCGATGAATCAAAATCATAGGCTTTAGTTAGTTGGTTGAAATCTCCTGAAAAATCCAACATTTCTTTTACTTCATCCTTCGTGTACTCTTGACCGAGTAAAATATGAACTTGATCAACTAATTCATACAGGTTAACTTCATCGATGAAGCGTGTTATGTCATCTCTTTCATATGACAGCAAAGCGAACTCAAGCGCTGAAAAATTAGGACCAGTAGACGATAGCTTTATATTAAAAAAATCAGAATAGCGTTCGTATAGATCATCAAATGAAGACAAGTCAATCACTTCTAAATGTGCCTCGGGTGAGCAAAGGCTAGATATCAAACCCAGTGCTTCTACAACTCTGCTTTCTCCAATTTTAAGTTGATGCGAAAACTCTACAATCATAGTTGCCTCCTATTTGCTATCATACTCTTTTTAGGGGATTTCTGTCAATTTTGATTGACATTAATTAATTAAGAGATTATTATCAAATTAATGTAAGGTTAACATTACAAGGAGCAAATATGAAAAACAGACTAAAAGAATTACGAGAAGAAAATGGATTAACACAAGAGCAATTAGGGGAAATGGTTGGTGTTTCAAGACAGGCGATTATCGCAATCGAGTCAGAGAAAAATGAACCATCAATTTGGTTGGCACACGATCTTGCATCTGTTTTCAAATTACCGATAGAAGAAGTTTTTTTATTTGATGAAAGTGAAAGAAAATCCAGAGCTGAGGTGAGCAGGAGGATAAAAATTGGCGCTTAGAAAGATTAAACAATTTGACGATGTATTTTTAAGTAAAGTAAGCAAACCGATCGAAGAAGTGGATGATCGCATCAGAGAAATCTTGGATGATATGGTGGAGACCATGTATCATGAGCCCAATGGTGGTGGACTGGCTGCGGTTCAAGTGGGTATACTCAAAAGACTGGTGGTCGCAGACAT
>DJWQ01000117.1:14114-15015 GCA_002441045.1 Firmicutes bacterium UBA6226
TGTGGTTGAGGGCTGCTTAAGTTATCCTGGTGTTTGGGGCAAAGTCAAACGTCCATTGAAGGTTGTTGTTGAAGCATTAGATGAGTATGGAAAACCACAGCGTATAGAAGCTGTTGGCGCTCTCGCAAAGTGCTTTTGTCATGAAATTGATCATTTAGATGGCATTGTTTTTAAAGAAAAAGTGTTTGAGTATATCGATTAGTTAAAGGGAGGCAATGATGGAACATAGAGAAATAGCTGTAAAATGCTTCAATTCTACATGGGATTTAATTGATAAGAAAGACAGAACAGACGAAGAGGTTCTTCAGATGATTCATATGGCACACGCTTCAAGATATCATTGGGGTGAGATTGGTACACCGGTTAATTTTACAAGAGGTGAATGGCAAATCTCTAGAGTTTACGCTCTTGCTGGTATGGGAGAAAGTGCACTTTATCATGCAAAGCATGCTTTGAAATTCTGTGTAGACCATAACATCGGTGACTTTGATTTAGCATTCGCTTACGAATCACTTGCGCGAGCTTACAGTNNGCTGAGCAAATTGCAAAGAAAGAGGACAAGGATTATTTCTTGTCTGAGCTTGCTTCAATTTAATAGACAGGTTAGGTTTGAAATAGTGTGAATTAGATATTTTTAAAGATAATAATAGCCTTCTAAAGATGATTGATTAATAGATCATTTTTAGGAGGCTTTGTTTTATTTTCAAACTGTTCACAGATAATTAATCGGTTAAAATGATTACTTCTCTAGAAATTTGGTATACATAAAATAGTCAAACATGAAAGGAGTGTTAATAATGCCAAAAACTATTTTTAGGGACAGATGGCACCATCTAAAGGATGGAATTAAACACAAATGGGAAGATATTTCAGATGAAGAAATTGAAGAAATCAATGGAGA
>DJWQ01000115.1:0-283 GCA_002441045.1 Firmicutes bacterium UBA6226
CTGATGTAACTCCAATCCCACACAATGGATGTAGACCGCCAAAAAGAAGAAGAGTGTAGTTTATAAAGTTTTAGGAGGTGTTTTAAGTGGCAAGATATACAGGACCATCTTGTAGAATTTGTCGTAGAGAGGGCACTAAGCTTTATCTTAAAGGTGACAGATGTTACAGCGACAAATGCGCATTAAATAGAAGACAAACTGCTCCTGGCCAACACGGTGCTAAAAAAGGCAAGTTATCTGGCTATGGTACTCAGTTAAGAGAGAAACAAAAAGTTAAAAAATA
>DJWQ01000115.1:398-5511 GCA_002441045.1 Firmicutes bacterium UBA6226
ATCTCAGAAGCTGCAAGAACAGTACCAAATTGGTTAGAAGTTGACCATGAAAAGATGGAAGGGAAAGTTACAGCTGCGCCTGTAAGAGATAATATCGATTTACCAATCGAAGAACACTTAATCGTTGAGTTGTACTCTAGATAAGGTAAACGTGTTATTGCCCTCATGTTTTGTATCGTGATTTTTAAGAGAAGGAGGGTCTTAAATAGTGATTGAAATAGAAAAACCAACCATTGAGTGTGTTGAAATGGGCAGCGATGGACGCTACGGTAAATTTGTAGTTGAACCACTTGAAAGAGGCTATGCAACCACACTAGGTAACAGTTTAAGACGTATTTTACTTTCTTCTTTGCCGGGAACTGCGGTTCGTTGGATTAAGATCGAGAACGTTCTTCATGAGTTCTCGACTATTCCAGGTGTAAAAGAGGATGTCATTGAAATCATCTTAAACCTGAAAGAATTGTTTGCTAAAATTCATTCAGACGAAGATGTTAAGATTTTGAGAATCGAAGCATCTGAAGCAGGAGAGATTACAGCAGGTGACATCATAGCGGATGCTGACGTAGAAATATTAAATACTGATCTTCACATTTGTACCCTCGAAGAAAACTCGAGAATTTACATGGAGATTGCACTTGGCCAAGGTCGTGGTTACGTCACAGCAGAAAACAACAAAGAAGCAGGTTTACCTATAGGCATTATCCCAGTTGACTCGATTTACACTCCAGTAAGAAAAGTTAACTTTGCAGTGGATAAAACTAGAGTCGGTAAAGTTGCAGATTACGATAGACTAGTTCTCGAAGTTTGGACTGATGGAACCATCAAGCCAGATGAAGCAACTTCTCTAGGTGCTAAAATTATGTCTGAGCATTTAAACCTCTTTATCGACATGACTGATAGCGTTAATGGCGTTGAAATTATGGTTGAAAAAGAAGAAGATATCAAGGAAAAAGTACTTGAAATGACAATTGAAGAATTAGATCTTTCAGTTCGTTCATACAATTGCTTAAAAAGAGCTGGTATCAATACGGTTGAAGAGTTAACAAACAGAAGCGAAGACGATATGATGAAAGTTCGTAATCTAGGTAAAAAATCACTTGAAGAAGTGAAATTTAAGCTCGCTGAGCTTGATCTGGGCTTACGTTCTGAAGATGAGTAAGTAAAAGGAGGAAAAACGATGGCAAATTACCGTAAGTTAGGACGCCCATCGTCTCATAGACAATTGATGTTGAGAAACTTAACAACATCACTTCTTAAGACTGGACGTATCGAAACGACAGTTACAAGAGCGAAAGAAACTAAAAAATTCGCTGAAAAAATGATTACTCTTGCTAAAAGAGGCGATCTTCATGCGAGAAGACAAGTACTTGCTTTCGTAACTGAAGAAGACGTAGTAAAAAAATTATTTGATGAAATTGCTCCAAATTACAAAGAGCGTAACGGCGGTTATACAAGACTTGTTCAAACAGGTCCTCGTAGAGGCGATGCTGCTCCAATGTGTAAATTAGAGTTAGTATAATCATTAAGGGACTAAGTGCATACTTATGTCCCTTTTATACATATTGTATGATAATAATTTATAGTCAATGTAATAAATATTTCATAGAAGATATTTCATTAATATTGACGATATAACACAATCACGCATTATATTTATGACATAAATTAAGTGACTTTTCGTTAAATAGTAGCCAATCGTATTAAACCATCATATAATACATATAGACTCAAAGGGTAGGGTGAATATATGATAAAGACAAATAATCTATATTTTAGATATTCTGATGAAAAAGAAGAAGATAAATATGCGTTAAAAAATATAAATCTTCATATTAATGATGGTGAGTTTGTAGTAATCATTGGACATAATGGTTCAGGAAAATCTACATTATCAAAGTTGTTTAATGGTATCTTTTATCCAACAAGTGGCAAGATTTATATAGATGGTTTAGACACTTCGGACGAAGAATTAATTTGGGAAATTCGTAAGCGTGCAGGTATGGTTTTTCAAAATCCTGACAATCAATTGGTTGCAACGATCGTTGAAGAAGATGTGGCTTTCGGTCCAGAAAATTTAGGATTACCACCAGAAGTAATTCGACAAAGAGTTGATGAGGCACTAGAAAGTGTAAAAATGAGTGAGTTTAAACGTAAACCACCGCACCATTTGTCGGGTGGACAGAAGCAACGTGTTGCCATAGCGGGTATTCTGGCAATGAAACCCAAGTGTATTATTTTTGATGAGCCAACGGCTATGTTAGATCCATCTGGCCGAAAAGAGGTTATCCAAACGATTCAAAACTTAAACAAAGTGGATAAAATGACGGTTGTTCATGTTACCCATTATATGGATGAAGCAGTTAATGCGGATCGTATTATAGTTATGGATGGTGGACAGATTGTACTTGAAGGTACACCTAAAGAAGTGTTCTCTCAAGTAGAAACATTACAAAAGCTTGGATTAGACGTTCCTCAAGTTACTTTACTATCACATGAGCTTAAAAAGAGTGGTATTGAGGTATCAACAGAAAATCTTACAGTAGATGAATTGGTGGAAAATTTATGTCAATTAATATAGTTAATTTAACACATATATATGATAAAAACACACCAAATGAAACCATCGCTATTGATAACATTAATCTTGAAATCAATACAGGTGAGTTTATTGGTTTGATCGGACATACTGGTTCAGGGAAATCGACTTTAATTCAACAAATGAATGGACTTTTGAAACCAACAGATGGTGAAATTGTCGTATCTGGATACAATATAACAGATGGACTAGAAATTAAAAGTAAGCGAAAGAAAGTAACAAAACAAGAAATTAAAGAGCGAAAGCGAAGATTACTAGAGGTCAGAAAGAGAGTTGGTCTTGTATTTCAATATCCAGAATATCAGTTGTTTGAAGAAACGATTGAAAAAGACATCGCTTTTGGTCCAATTAACCTTGGGCTAGATGATGTGACTGTAAAAAACCGTGTCAAATCAGCAATGGAAACGGTCGGACTTGATTATGAGACACTGAAAGATCGATCGCCATTTGATCTAAGTGGTGGACAAAAAAGAAGAGTAGCAATCGCAGGCGTATTAGCTATGAAACCAGAAGTTTTGATTTTAGATGAGCCGACAGCTGGTCTCGATCCAAAAGGTAGAGATGAAATTCTATTTCAAATTAAACAATTACATGAAAAAGAAAAAATGACGGTAATCATTGTTTCACATAGCATGGAAGATATGGCTAAGATTTCAGAACGATTAATCGTTATGAATAAAGGCGCTGTCGTATTGGATGGACATCCCAAAACGGTGTTTCAACATATTGATTTACTTGAAGAAATTGGACTTGCTGTTCCTCAAATCTCTTATTTAATTAGGGCATTGAATCAAAAAGGGTTCAACTTAGGTAATGATATAATTACGGTAGCTGAAGCTAAAGAGGCGTTATCAAAAATTTTAACTAAGTAAAGGAATAATATGTTAAGAGATATTACGATTGGACAATACTACAGTGTACCTTCAGTGATTCATAAAATGGATCCAAGGTTTAAAATAATTGGTTCGATTCTTTATTTGGTTTCACTATTTTTAATTAATCAATTATTTGCGTATACTGCTGTAATTATATTTATAGGTTTGGTGATAAAACTTTCAAAAGTGCCACTTAGTTTTATATTAAAGGGATTAAAACCTGTTTTTATGCTTATATTATTTGCATTTGTGATCAACGTTTTTTTTACCACAGGAGAAGGAGATGCCTTAATAAAAGCAGGCTTTATAAAGATATACCCAGAAGGAATTGAACGCGCATTTTTTATGGCAATTCGATTGGTGCTTCTCATAGTAGGAACATCGGTTTTAACCCTTACAACATCGCCAATAGAACTTACCGACGGCATAGAGTATCTTTTGTCTCCATTCAAAAAAATAGGAATGCCAGCGCATGAACTTGCAATGATGATGACAATTGCTTTGAGATTTATCCCAACTTTATTAGAAGAAACGGATAAAATTATGAAAGCACAAATGGCAAGAGGTGCTGATTTTGAAAGCGGCAACTTAATGAATCGTGCAAAAGCATTAATACCATTGCTTGTACCACTTTTCATTAGTGCATTTAGACGTGCTGATGAACTTGCTATGGCAATGGAAGCAAGATGTTATAAAGGCGGCGAAGGCAGAACTAGAATGAAAGTATTAAAGTTTACACGACTAGATTTAATTGGTAGTCTAGTTTTGGTTGTTTATTTAGCAACATGTATCGTATTGTAGGTGAAAAATGGAAACGGTTTTAATGACACTTGCATATGATGGAAGTCGTTATTATGGATGGCAAAGACAAAATAAATTACGTTCTGTGCAGGGTGAACTAGAAAAAGCGTTGTCACATGCTTTAAAACAGCCTATTACAGTAGATGCCTCTGGTAGAACTGATGCGGGTGTACACGGTTTGGCACAAACCGTCTCTTTTCGATATATAAAGACATTACCGATAGACAAAATAGTAAAGGTCGTGAATCGTCGTTTGCCAGATGATATTTTTATCCTATCTGCTGAGAAAGTAGACCAGGATTTTCATGCTAGATATTGTGCCATAGCAAAAGCATATGAGTATCATTTTACTTTTGAATGCGACCGTGATCCTTTTAGATCTAATTATCTTTATAATCATCCTTATTATTTAAATATAGAAAAGATGCAAGTGGCTATGAAGGATTTTGAAGGAACACACGACTTCATTGCATTTCAAGCAACTGGAAGTGAAAAAGAAAACACAATAAGAACCATATATAAAGTTCATCTTGAAAAAAGAAATGATGCTTTTGTATTTACAGTAGTTGGAAATGGCTTTCTATATAACATGGTAAGAATCATGATGGGTACATTATTTAGTATTGGTAATGATCGAATACCAGAAGATTCAATTCCGCAGATTATAATGAGTCAATCAAGATCCAATGCAAAAGTTACTGCACCACCAAATGGACTCTATTTAAAACGTGTTTTTTATGATGAAGCGTCTTTAGAAAAGTTCATAAAAAACTTGATTTAATTGATGGTTTTGGTTGACAATGAGAATGATATAGATTAAAATAGATTGTGGTCTGTATAG
>DJWQ01000059.1 GCA_002441045.1 Firmicutes bacterium UBA6226
ATCCGAAGTTGCCCTAATTCAAAAAATTCGTTATAATAATTATGCATGTTTTTATTATTTTGTACGGTTGTTGCAAGACTACGTGCAACGAGATTAAGATGGTGGTCAGACCATCTTTTTTTCGTACAAAAATCCTCCTACTATGTTTATTCGACATCGGTAGGAGGATTTCCTTTTTGATTATAAATATTTTTCGGAACTATCTATTTCCCGACAGCCCCCTTTTTTATATCGTATAAGAAATGAATGCTAAATTACTCTAGTGATATTCCTACTTGATTACCATGGTTTAATTTAAGATTTGGATCAATATTGATGTCGTATTTTGAGGTGAAGTGCTCTTTATTATCCATAGCCCAATCAAATAATGCTTCAATAACTGGATGTAAACTACGACCAAGAGGCGTAATTGTATATTCCACTCTAGGTGGTACCTCAGGAAAAATTTTTCTGATTACAAAGCCGTCTTCTTCCAAAGCGCGAAGCTGTTGCGTTAACATTTTTTGATTGATATTACTTATTGAGTGAAAAATTTCACTGAATCTTTTTGTACCTTTAAATAGTTGACATAATATTATAATTTTCCACTTATCACCTAATAGTGCTAGGGCAAGTTCAACAGGATAGTTAATTGTTTTTTTGTTCACTTTTAGACCTCCTTAAAGATTTTCAATAGTTACCTTTTGGTTAGTATATAACAAAAAAGTAGGTACTTGAACATAAGTTAGCTATTGTATATTATAAACTAAAATCAAAACAGAATCAAAATTGCTAATTTAGGAGGCTTTATGAAGAGTGAAGTGAATGTTCTTTATTTTAGTGCAACTGGTGGCACTGAAAAAGTAATTATGGAAATTGCAGAAAAAATTTCGGATAAAATCAATGTATACAATATAACTTTATCAAATAATAGATTAAACTATTTAAATTTTGGCCCAAATGATGTTGTAATTGTTGGTGTACCAGTATATGCCGGTAGAATACCTGAATTTTTACTAGATTACTTTTCCACTCTACAAGGAAATAATACGTTAGCTGTTTTTGTTACTGTATATGGAAATCGAGACTACGATGACGCTCTTTTAGAACTAAAGAACACCTTTGAAAATAATGGTTTTAAGGGAATTGCAGCCGGTGCTTTTATAGCAGAACACTCTTACACTTCATTGGTTGGAACTAATCGACCTGATACAGCGGACTTAAAGCTCGCAAGAAAATTTGGCGAAGAAATTAAAGCTATAATAGATGAGAATGTAAATGCATCTTTATTACGTGAGCTTTTTGTAAAAGGTAGTTTCCCATATAAAGAAAGATCAAATCTACCTCCAATAGTTCCTAGTACAAATATTAGTTGTATTAACTGTGGCCTTTGTGCAAAATCATGTCCAGTGGAGGCAATTGATTTCAACAACTTTTCAGTGACAAATGCTACAAAATGTATAAGTTGCTGTAGTTGTATTAAGAAATGCCCTGTAAATGCAAAGTTTATGAATCACGAACTGTTTGCTCAAATAACAAACAGGTTAATCAAAAACTTTAGTACAATTAGACATGAACCAGAATGGTTTAAATAAAATTTATTCTTTTGTAATTTTAAAAAAATATCACAATTAACTTGTCTAGAGTATCCCTATATAAAGGTATTGTCTAATATAAAATTGACAATACCTTTATATATTTCCTAAGAGGATCTAATTTAAATATTATTCTTATTACAAATGTACATTATCTTTGAAAGAAATTCTCACTTAGCATATAATTAATGGGTATAAATATACATATCTCTGATGAGATTCGCTCGTTTTCTGAGAAATGCACAGTTCATTATTGATTTTGAAGTAATTGCTGATAGAATATAAATATTGTATACAGAATACGTCGTTTGATAGTTGATTTGATTAATTTCTTAATAGGAGGAAACATGGAAAATTACAGAAAAACTCAAGAAGCTGAAGAATTTAATCGTTTAAGTCCATTTGCACAAAAGGTTGCTGAAAGTAATGGTAGAAGAGTCTTTGAAGAACCATGTCCCATTAGAACAGATTATCAACGTGATCGAGATCGTATTTTACATTCAAAATCATTCAGAAGATTAAAGCATAAAACCCAAGTTTTTTTATCGCCTGAAGGCGACCATTATCGTACTCGATTAACGCATACTTTGGAAGTCTCTCAGCTATCGAGAACAATTGCTAGAGCACTTAGATTAAATGAGGACTTAACTGAAGCGATCTGTTTGGGTCACGACTTAGGTCATACACCATTTGGACATTGTGGGGAAGACAGACTCAATAAAATCCATCCTGGTGGCTTCAAGCATAACGAGCAAAGCTTAAGGGTTGTTGACTACCTTGAACGTCGGAAAAATAGTAAGTTTGGTTTAAATTTAACAGAAGAAGTTCGTGATGGTATTTTTCATCATGGCTCAAAAGGGACGCCAAGTACACTTGAAGGCGAAATTGTCAGCAAATGTGACCGTATTGCCTACTTAAATCATGATATAGATGATGCAATCCGCGCCAATGTTCTTCTAGCAAGTAGTATTCCTTCCGAGCTTGAATCAATTTTAGGTGCCTCACATGGTGAGCGCATCAATACGATGATTATGGACATTATTAAACACAGTGAGGGAAAGTCCTCAATCCTTATGAGCTCAGAAATTGAAGAGGCATTCAATGCACTTCGCAATTTTATGTTTGAAAATGTTTACTATAATAAAGAGGCTAAAAAGGAAGAGGAAAGAGCCGAATATATTGTCGAAGCACTTTACTCATATTACAAAGAACACCCTGAACAAATGCCAGAAGAACGTTTTATCGATTTCAATAATGGCGATGGCTTAAATGCGGTTAAAGATTTTGTGGCTAGCATGTCAGATCGATATGCAGTTAATTTATATAAAGAACTCTTTATTCCAAAATTTTGGGTTTATTAGGATATAAACTTTTGTTAATAAAGAAGGATTTTTCGATTTAATGTCGAAATAATTAGAGTCTCTTAATAATTTAAGAAAGGTGATGGAATGAGCATAAAAAATGATGGGAATATTTTCGACTACATCCTTGATCATGTCAACATAGTCGATGTCATTTCCGGATATATTACGGTCGAGCGTTCCGGTAGAAATTATAAAGCATTGTGCCCATTTCATAATGAAAAGACAGCATCGTTTATTATTTCAGAAGAAAAACAACTTTTTCACTGTTTTGGTTGTGGTGCAGCTGGGAATGCTATTGGATTCATAACTCAATATGAGAATTTAGACAGTATTGATGCCGTTGAATTTTTAGCAGACAAATACAACGTTGATATCTCTCAGTTTGCGCGAGGAGGTCAAAAAAACACTGGTCAATTAACACGGTATTATGATATATTAAGAGACGCGGCTGTTTTTTATTATAAAAATCTTAGATCACACCCAGAAGCACTAAAATACTTGGAAAATAGAGGCTTGCATTTAGATGTAATCAAGCAATTTGGTATTGGATTTTCAAGCGATTCATGGGCTGATTTACTAAAATCACTATCACAAAAATACAGTCAGAAAGATTTAGAGAGTGTTGGATTAATTATTCCCAATAAAGATCACAGCAGTTATTATGATCGTTTTAGGAATAGAATTATATTTCCAATTATTAATCCAAAGGGAAAAGTAATCGGTTTTGGTGGTCGTGTAATGGATCAATCTTTACCAAAATATTTAAACTCTCCTGAAACTGAAGTTTTTAATAAAAGTCAAACCTTATATGGATTGAATCTTGCAAAAAACACCTTATCAGAAAAAAAGCAATTAATCATCGCAGAAGGATATATGGACGTTATTGCGCTTCATACCTATGGCTTTACAAATGCAGTTGCAACTTTAGGAACTGCCCTTACCACAGAACACGCTAGACTGATGCGCAGATACGCAGACGAAGTCATCATATGTTATGACTCAGACTTTGCAGGTCAAAAGGCAACTTTAAGAAGTCTAGATGTATTAGATGGCATCATTGAAAAAGTACGGATCATCGTACTTGGTGAGAATTTAGACCCTGACGAGTTTTTAAAAAAATATGGTGCAGATAAGTTTAAGGAAAAGATCGATACAGCGATTACAGCGACTGAATACCGTCTAAACCATTTGATGCAAGGTTACAATTTAAATAATGATCAGGAAAAAATTGAATTTCTTTCAAAAGCAGTTGTCGTCATAGGAAAACTGGCAAATGCGTTTGAAAAAAATCTATATATCGATAATTTATCCTCTCAGTTAAACGTCAGTCGTGAATTGATTGCTCAAGAAGTGTACAAAGACAATTACAATGCGAATATCCAATACGGGTTTCGAGGTAAAACAGTTGCTCAAGAACCAATCACTAAGTTAACCAATGATAAGAAAGCATATCTTGAAAAGCAACTGATCACTTACTTTGTCAATCGTTATGATGAATTATCCGATATTCAAAAGAAAGTCATCAACTCTTTTAGATTTACCGATGATTTACAGAACATCGTTGATACGGTTATCACTTATTTTGAACGAAACGAACAGTTTTCACTTCAAAATATTATTGAAAATGCAGACATTGATGTATCAACTGGCTTAATTGATCTGATGAACAATCAATTAGAATCGTATGAACATTATGATATTGAACTCATCTTAAATAATCTAATAGCCTTAACACTAGACGAAGAAATTAATGCGCTTAAAACAAGGTTAAAGGAATCAGAGGACCCAACGAGCATCCAACAACTGATTCAACAAAAAATCATTGAAAAACAAGCGATTACATTAAAAATCAGAAATCATAAATTAAAAAATTGAAAGGAGGCAATTCAATTGAGCGAAAAATTGAATGCCAAAAACCAAGAATTAGTAAAAGCACTTATTAAAAAAGGAAAGAAAAACGGTAGCTTATCTTATAAAGAAATACAAGACAAGCTTTCTGAACTCGAAATCGATAAAGATCAAATCGAAGAAATTTATGAGGCGTTTAGTGCGATGGACATTACTATTGTTTCAGATGATGATGAAGATGAAGACGAATCTGATTTAGAAGATGAAATAGAAGATATCGATCTTGATGATTTAGAAGAAATTGAAGATTTAGATGATTTAGATGATCTTGACGATTTGGATGATCTCGATGATATAGATAGCCTGGACGATGACGAGTCTGAAGACGAGGATGAGGACGAAGACAAAGCGATTGACATTTCTGTTCCTAAAGGCATTAATATCGATGACCCTGTTCGTATGTATCTGAAAGAAATCGGTGAAGTTGCACTATTATCAGGGGATGAAGAAGTTGAACTTGCTAAACGTATGGCTACTGGTGATGAGGATGCTAAGAAAAAACTTTGCGAAGCAAATCTTCGTCTTGTAGTAAGTATCGCAAAGAAATATGTTGGCAGAGGGATGCTCTTCCTTGACCTTATTCAAGAGGGTAACTTAGGTCTTATTAAAGCCGTCGAAAAGTTCGACTGGACAAAAGGCTTTAAATTTTCAACATACGCTACTTGGTGGATCAGACAAGCGATTACAAGAGCGATTGCTGACCAAGCGAGAACAATTCGTATACCTGTGCATATGGTTGAAACCATCAACAAATTAATTCGCGTTCAAAGACAACTTTTACAAGAATACGGTCGTGAACCACTTCCTGAGGAAATCGCTAAAGAAATGGATATGACTGTAGAGAAAGTAAGAGAAATTTTAAAAATTGCTCAAGAACCAGTATCTTTAGAAACACCAATTGGTGAAGAGGAAGATTCTCATCTTGGTGACTTTATTCCTGATAACGACGCGCCAGCTCCAGCTGATGCAGCCGCATTTTCTATGCTAAAGGAACAATTAATGGAGGTTCTTGAAACCTTAACACCGAGAGAGCAAAAAGTACTTAAGCTTCGTTTTGGTCTTGAGGATGGTAGAGCACGCACGCTTGAAGAAGTTGGTAAAGAATTTGATGTAACTCGTGAACGAATTCGACAAATTGAAGCGAAAGCGCTTAGGAAACTAAAACATCCAAGCAGAAGTAAAAAACTCAAAGATTATCTAGAATAGACTTCCAATATAACATTAATGATTAATAGAATTTGAGTCTTCTCAAATTCTTTTTTTTAATCCACAATCTTACTTGTGATAAAATTTAAAGGCTCAACGCTTTATGATTCGTCTAAAATGTATTAAACGAGGTGTAGTTTGGAACGTATAAAAATTTCTAATAGAATCAAACGACTTGCTTATCAAATTGAACAGTTACCAATAGCTATTAAGAGGTTTGCTGATATAGGAACAGATCATGGTTATCTACCATATGTTTTGTTCGAGAATCAGGTGATAAAGTCTAGTATCCTATGTGATGTGAACAATGGTCCACTTCAAAATGCAAAGCAAACTTTTAAAGGATTGGATTATAAAACTGATTTTCGTCTAGGATCTGGGTTAGAGCCTTTAAATAAAGCTGAAGTGGATGCAGTTGCAATTGCTGGCATGGGTGGTGGTTTAATCATTGATTTATTAAATCATGATATTAACAAAACGCTTACTTATCCATTTTTCTTACTTCAGCCAATGACAGAACAAGATCGTTTAAGAACATGGCTGTTAAACCATAAGTTTGTAATCCTTTGGGACTATTTTTTTATAGATATGGACAAGCATTATGAAGTGGTCGTTGCTTATAACCTTGATTCGGCAGTTCTTACAGACGAACATAACATATTAAATTCTTCAATTAATACGAGATTTTTTAATCCTACCATCGATTTAGAATTTGGTTATTGTATTAATTTGAAGGATGCTAAAAACTATCATGATTTTTTAGAATTTAAAAAGCAGAAATATAGTGCAGTCATTTCTAAAATATCTATTGAGAGCCATAGAGAGGTTTATGTAGCTACTCAAAATAAGCTTGAAATAATTGAAAAAATAAAAAAAGCATTAGATGAACGTGTTAATAAGGAGACGTGATTATGAGTATAACTGTTGCTAGTATATTAAATACCATTGATCAAATCGCACCTTTTTCAACGGCGGATGACTGGGACAATTCTGGATTATTAGTGGGTGATCCAAATAAGGTTGTAAAAAAAGTGCTTTTATCTTTAGATGTTACTAATGACGTTGTCACTGAAGCAACTAAAGGTGGTTACGACTTAATTATTTCACATCATCCTCTTATTTTTAAGGGAATAAAAAAAATAGTTTCAACGGCATCACCTTCAAACAATATCATCAAACTCATTAAATCTGATATTTCAATTATTTCTGCACATACGAATTTAGATCTTTCATTTGAGTACGGAATAAATCGTTTTCTTGCAGACCAATATGAAGTTGAAGAATTATTTAAATTAAACGATGAGCAAGGTTACGGCATTATTGGTACATTTAAGACTAGTATGCCCTCTGATGTATTTATCGAAAAGACCAAATCAATTTTTAATATTCAAAATGTAAAGTGTGCCAACTTTAAAGCAAAACCGTTAAAAAAAATCGCAGTCTGCTCAGGTGCTTCATCGGATTTTATATCAGATGCAATTCGTTTAAATGTAGATGCTTATATTACATCAGATATAAAGTACCATGAAGCTCAAGTAGTGCTAGGAACTGATGTCGCATTAATTGATGTCGGACATTTTGAAAGTGAATTTGTCTATCTTAAATTTTTGAGTCAACTTCTAGCAAAACACATAGAAAATGTAGATTTTAATGTAACTTTGACAGAAAAGCCTATTTTTAGCTACTTTTAGCGGAAATTGTTGATTATTTGACAACAGTTATGGAAATATAAAAGCGTAAGGAGACATTCCTTGCGCTTTTTTTATAAAGCCACAATCTTGCTTGTGGTAAAATCTGAGGACTCGATGTCCGAAGATTTTCATTATAAAGGTCTTCAAATGCTTATACTTCTCATAAAAGGATATATATAGCATAGAATAAGAAAGAGGTGACAATATGTCTAAAAAAATGTGTAAATTATATTCAATTGCTGAAAAAGATACAAAGGCTTATACAAAGTATGTATTACCTGCAAAATACGTCTGTAAAAAATGTGGTCGAGTAGCAAACTCTGATGATTTGCTCTGCCGTCCTAAAGAGCTAGAGTTAAAGAAATCGAAAGACCAAAAGGATAATGAAAAGAAAGAAAAGAAAGAACAGAAGAAAAAGAAGGATAAAGAAAAGAGTGGTAAAAAAAGTAAGAAGGGTAAAATTGCAGTTAGTAAAGTTTCTATAGCCCCTCCAACACCTCAAAACCCACCAGAACCAGTTGATGCAGAAGCGATTAATAAGTATATCGTAAAAACGGCATTAAGCAATGCTTCAATCGAGAAGAAGCGCGTTAAGGTAAGTAAGTCACAAGTACTAAAGTAAAATTTATGTAAAGTGCTTAGCTTAAGATACTATTTGTATCGATATAACCGTATAATAGAATTATCAAATGTCTTTAGTGTTAGGAGCTTAATATGAATCATCTTTTTGCAGCAATCGATTTGGGATCGAATGCATTAAAGCTAAAAATTGTACAAGTAATCAGTAATCAAATGGAAACCTTGGAAGATATCTCTGTTCAAATTCCGCTGGGAGATGAAGTGTTTCTTTCCAATACCATTCAACTCGAAACTGTAAAAGAAGCTGTAGAAACGTTGATTTATTTTAAACAGGTGATGGAGTCCTATGGTATCGTCGCTTATAAAGCAGTGGGGACAAGTGCATTTCGTGAAGCAGAAAATGCGAAGAACTTTATCGAAATCATCCGTATGAAAACTGGACTAGAAGTCGAAGTAGTGGAAGATACGATTGAAAAGTTCCTCACTTACAAATCGATTCGAGACAATGTTGACAATTATAAGGACATTCGAAAAAGTGCCTTGCTAGTAGAAGTTAACTCAGGTAGCTGTGATGTAAGTATTTACAGTCAAAACAAGCTTATCAAAAATGATGAAATCAGGCTGGGAACAAAGACCCTAAAGTATATGTTAATAGAACTTGAAAAACGCGCAATTAATTATCCCTATGTGCTAAGAGAGATTATTGAGACGCGTACCTCTCATATCTGGCCAAGTATTGAGGCAAAAAAAATTAAACATTTCATTGCGATCGGCGGAGAGGCGAAACAGGTTAAAGAGATCTTGTTTGGCTCTAAATCTAACATTTCAATGCGCGATTTTAAATCAATTTGCGTTAAAGCACTTAACAATGATTATGAGCTTCGAAAAAAAGTTGAGTCTAAATCCGTTAACTGGTACGAGTTTTTAGCCACCATGGTTTTATATGACGTGTTTACAGATTTAGTTGATTCAGAATATCTCACAGTACCAAATATTTCTTTAAGAGATGGTATTTTAGCTGAGTTAATCGAACAAGCTTATGATTTAAATCGTTATAAGCACTTCAATAACGATATATATCATCTTGCTTATGAGATCAGTAAACGCTATAAGAGTAGTGAGAGTCATATCAAAAATATTGAACATAATGCGATTATGCTCTTTGAGGGTTTAAATAAAACGTTTTCATTTAATGAAAGGGACGAATTGCTCTTACGATTGAGTGCTATATTACATGAAATTGGCAAATACACGCGTATGAGAGATTATCTCGTCACCAGCTATGAAAAACTCAGTACCATGGATATTTTCGGTGTTAAGCATAACGAAATGCTCATCATCGCTCATATTTGTAGATTAATTTCTAGTTCAGAAACAAAACTGTATCAATTGCCTCCTAATAACTTAACTGAAGATGAGCAAATTCGCGTATTTAAATTGGCTTCAATTTTATCCATATCAGATTCACTGGATAAGGGTAAAAAACAACGTATCGAAATCGTCGATACGATCATCAATGACGATAATTTTATCATCAATGTTAAACGAAAATCCGAAACCATACTAGAGGATTGGAGCTTTGAGTTTACAATAGATAACTTTGCAAATACCTTTGGAATTATTCCAGAAATTAAGGATGTGGACTAATGTATTTTAATAGAGAGCTTAGCTGGCTTGAATTCAATAGAAGAGTACTATGTGAAATGGATGACTTAAAACAGCCTTTACTTGAAAGACTTAAGTTTAGCGCTATTTTTTCGTCTAATTTAGATGAGTTTTTTATGGTGCGTGTCGCTGCGATAAAAAATCAAATCAGTTCAGGCTACGAATATCCAGATCAAACAGGCTATACGGCAAAACAAAAGCTCGATTTAATCAACGAAAAGGTTTCTGAACTGGTTACCTTACAATACGAAAAAACCATGAGTCAACTTGAAGAGCTGGGTGTAAGTGGTATAAAAATCATTCATAAAACTCATTTCACTTCAGAAATCATCTCTCAGCTTGAGCAGAAATTCAATTTCGAAATATTTCCGGTTCTAACCCCTATGGCAGTTGACTTTTCAAGACGCTTTCCTTTAATCTCAAATAAAAGCATCTATATAGGCGTTCGTCTTATGATTGGTATGGAATCGAAATTTGCCTTAGTTCAGGTACCAAATGTATTGGAACGCCTCATTAAGGTAAACAGCTGTAAGGACAGTGCCTGCTACGTTTTACTAGAAGATGTGATTGAAACTTTTATAGATAAACTCTTTATCGGGCATCAAGTCATGTCTACTTGCCAATTTCGCGCGACTAGAAACGCAGACCTCAACATCGTTGAAGACGAAGCTGAGGATTTATTGATGGTTATAGAAGAAGCGATCAAGCTCCGAAAATGGGGAGAGACCGTTCGTCTCGAAATAACTGACAGTTCACAGGACCCCTGGTTAATGAAAGTACTTGTAGATGCTTTGCAGCTCGATCCATCACAGATTTTCAGGGTGAATGGCATGCTGGATTTTACATTTCTCATGAAGTTAAAACCACCCAAAGGCAATACGTCGCTTGTTCGTGCACCTTATAAGCCTAAAAAGTATCCACCTATTGATAAAAAAAATCTGTTTAAAGCAATTAAGGATAATGATATTTTATTACATCATCCATTTGAGAGTTTTGATTTGGTCGTTGATTTTATAAAGCAAGCGAGTAAGGATCCTCATGTATTGGCGATTAAGCAAACGCTGTATCGCGTCAGTGGAGATTCACAAATCATCAAGGCTTTGGCAGAAGCGGCTGATAAAGGAAAGCAAGTCACAGTTTTAGTTGAGTTGCGTGCAAGATTTGATGAGGAAAATAACATCAACTGGGCGAAAAAGCTTGAACAAAGAGGGGTTCATGTCATATACGGCATCTATGGCCTCAAAACACATTCAAAAATTACACTTGTGGTAAGACGAGAAAAAAATAAGATAAAAAGATACTTGCACCTAAGTACTGGAAATTATAATGACCAAACGGCTAAAGTTTATACGGATATGGGACTTTTCACATGTAAGGAGTCTTTTGGAACGGATGCTTCAATTTTTTTCAATATGGTCTCTGGATTTGTTACTTCAGTTAATACCAACATTATGAGCGTTGCGCCTTATACACTAAGACAAAAATTCTATGATTTAATCAATCGTGAAATCAATCATGCTAAGGCCGGTAACGCTGCTCATATCATGGCTAAGATGAATGCACTTGTGGATCAGGAGTTAATTACAAAGCTTTATGAGGCATCAAAAGCAGGTGTTAAGATTGAGTTGTTGGTAAGAGGCATATGTACCCTAGTTCCTGGTGTAGATGGACTCAGTGAAAATATCGTCGTTAAGAGTATCGTTGGGGAGTTCCTTGAACACAGCCGAATTTTTTACTTCCAAAATCACCGATCACCTGAGATTTACTTATCCAGTGCCGACTGGATGACGAGAAACTTAAGCAGGAGAGTAGAACTGTTATTTCCTGTAGAAGATCCTGTCCTCTACAAGAGAATATGGCTGACCCTTCAGCTTTACTTTAAAGACAATCAAAAATCATGGTCACTTCAATCAGATGGCAGCTATACGAAAGTTGTAGCTGAAAAAAATCCAGTTCAGGTACATGAAATCTTTAAACATCTGTCATATGAAGACGATGCAGAATATAATAAAAAAATTCAATCTCTATTAGAAAGCTAGGCGCCTATGAAAAAAACGATTGCAATAATTGACTTAGGATCAAACTCAATACGTATGAATATCATTGGCATCAATGAATTTGGTGGTTATAGTATTTTTGATCAAGCCAGTGAAATGGTAAGGTTGAGCGAAGGAATGGGAACCGCACTTATCCTCAGAGAAGAACCAATGCGTCGAACGATTGAGGCATTAAAATACTTTAAACAGCTCATCAAAATTAATGATACAAAAGAGGTCTATGCACTAGCAACGGCTGCAGTTAGAATGGCGAAGAATAAAGACGCCTTTTTGTCAAGAGTAAAAGAAGAAGTTGGTCTCGAATTTAGAATATTAACCGGTAAGGAAGAAGCATACTATGATTATCTGGGTGTCGTAAACTCTATGGAGCTAAAAACCGCATTATTACTTGATATCGGCGGTGGCAGTACAGAGATTATCTATATGGAGGACCGAATATTAAAGGAATCCGTGAGTTTACCTTTTGGTTCAGTTACTCTGACAGAAAAATTCGCAGACCAAAAATCAAAGAAAAAGAGAATCGATGCAGCATCCAAGTTCATCAAAGACCATTATGATAAATTAAAGTGGCTCGAGCAGGTTAAGGACATTCCAATTATAGGCCTTGGCGGTGTGATTCGTACCATCGGAAAAATTGATCGCGATCAAAATGGTTATCCGATTGAGAATATGCACAATTATAAGTTACACGACTCTGAAATCGAAAAGTTGTTTGATTTGATTATTAACACCGAGGAGAAAGAACTAGATAAAATAAGCGGCATCAGTAAGAAACGTGCGGACATAATAACATTAGGTTTACTGCCATTTAAATGCTTATTTGAAAGGATTGATGCACCAGAAATAAGAATTAGTGGTAATGGTCTTAGAGATGGTGTTTTTTATGAGAAGTATTTTCCAAGTATCAACATGCCCATCATCGTCGATGATGTACTGATTCAAAGCAAGCAGAATATGATGCGTCGATTTGAAGTTAACGAAAAACACGCAAAACAGGTGCAGTCGTTGGCACTAGGACTCTATGAAGGACTAAAACCATTATTAAACGAAGGTCCTTCAGATATTAAAATATTAAGTACAGCAGCTTTACTACACGATATTGGTATTCATATTGAATATTATGACCATCATGTTCATGGCTTTTATCTCATCTTAAATGGTCGATTGGAAGGACTAACTAATACTGAACGTATCTCTGTCGCCTACCTTGTTGGCTCACATAGAGAAGCTGGTATTAAAGCCAAAATGACTGATTTTGAAGGATTATTATCTAAAGCAGAACTGAATCGTTTAGGTAAGTTAGTCGTCATTATGAATTTAGCGGAGCATTTAGATCGCGCTGAAGATGGTATTGTTGATGGCCTTTCCATTGAAATTTTTAAAGATGAAGTCGTATTACATCTAGAAGGTGGCGGAACCTTTGAGCTTGAAAAAAAATCTGTTATGAGATTTGCAGACCGATTTGAAAAACAATTTTCCAAAAGATTAACCGTTATTTAGTGCTTGAAACAACCTTCACATTTGTATATAATGTTTAAGTCGCTTTTGACCTACGGATAGTTATCACGAGATGACTATCCTTCTTCTTTTGTGGAGGTAGTTATGAACGCAAACCAGCATCCCCAGTATATTCAAGAGAATGAAAGACTGGAAAAGACACTTAAACATGTGCATCTAACCATTGATGCTGTAGATCGTTTTACTGAAAGATCTAAAGACAATCTACGCGACGCGATGAGTGAAATTGATACGCAAGAAGCTTCTTCAAGTTATATTGATGCCATGATTTCTACCCAATTCATCGAAATTGCAAATCGTAACTATGACAGCTTGATGCGTGCAAAGGATAAACCTTATTTTGCACGAATAGATTTTATTCAGAGTGGCAAAGAGAATACTGAAAGCTTTTATATTGGAAAGACTTCAATTCTTAAAGATGGTGATTTTACCCCCTTAGTTGTGGACTGGCGAGCACCGATTGCTTCGCTATATTATGAAGGTCGCATCGGCGAAAATCACTATGAGAGTGAAGGAGACACGTACAGTGGGGAGTTGACACTCAAAAGACAATTTGCCATTGAAAATGCTGTACTTGGCGATATCACTGATGTAGATATTACGACAAATGATGCATTCTTACAAGCATCTCTAGAAGCAAATGCAGATAAGAGGCTAAAGGATATCGCATCAACCATACAAGCAGAGCAAAATAGAATTATTCGTGCAAGTATGAGAAAACCATTGATTGTACAAGGTGTCGCTGGTTCAGGAAAGACGACGATTGCACTGCATAGAATCGCTTATTTTATCTATACTTATGAAAAGACCTTTAGACCAGACTCCTTCATGATCATTGCACCAAATCGACTTTTTATTAACTATATCTCTGAAGTACTTCCTGAGCTCGGTGTAGAAAAAGTCAATCAGACAACCTATCAAGATTTAATGTTTTCAATATTGGGTAAAAAATTAAAACTACATGCTAAGCATACCGTTTTAATTAACCTAATTAATCATAGTGAAAATGCTGAAACTGAAGCTGAAATTGCTCGAATCAAGGGTTCAATCGAGTTTGTGAAATCTATTGAAGCCTATTTAGACAATTATGAAAAAGAAGTAACACCAACCGTGCATTGTGACTTTTTTGATGAAAGAGTCGCATCAAGAGTAGAAGTCAGGTCTTGGTTTCTTAGTCATTTTGCCCATTTGCCATATGCAAAACGTATAAAAGAAATTCAAAAGTTACTTGAGAATCGGCTTAAATTAATTTATAAAGATCGATTAAAACATCTTCAGGAGTCCTACGACACTAAAATTGATTACATCTTAAGAAAAGAAATACCTTCAGAAGAAAGAAGAAAAAAAGTCGTTGATTTAATGACAATAAGAGATTCGCTAATAGAAGAAACAAAGCAACTAAACAAAACGTTGATTAGGAGCTATATGCGTTTGTTTAAAAAATCAGATCCATTTGAACTATACTCTAATTTTTTAAAGTCTTTAAACACGTATATAGATAACGCGCCTATAATGAAATATTATTTATCAAAAAATGATACTTTTGACCTCGAAGATGTGAGTGCTTTAGCATTGATCGGTTTTAAATGTCATGGCTCAGTTGCCGATCTTGATATCTCAACTGTGGTAGTAGATGAAGCGCAGGATTTTAGCTCGGCAGAATTCTACGTACTTAAAACTGTATTAAAAACGAGCCGTATGACTTTACTCGGCGACCTTTCACAAGGGATATTATCCTATAGAGGCACTAGGAACTGGCATACGATGATGAATGACGTTTTTCCCGAAGATGAGCCTAACTATATGACCTTGGTTCAAAGCTACAGAACGACTGTGGAAATTATGACGGAGGCGAGTCGTGTACTAAAGCGCCTTAATCAAGAGGACTTGGTGACGGCTAAACCAGTTATCAGACACGGTGATATGCCTACAAAGCGAGCCTTTCAGGTTGAAAAAGAGCTTATTAACAGTACAATCGAGAAAATAGAGGAATGGCACACAAAAGCATTTAAATCCATGGCAATAATAGCAAAAACACAAAATGAGTGTCTTCATATTAAGCATGAACTTGCTAAAAGAAACATACCTACTGAAATACTAACTGATCAATCTCTGATTTATAACGCTGGCGTTGTTATTGTACCTTCTTATCTTGCAAAAGGACTTGAATTTGATGCGGTTTTAGTGGTAAGTTTATCTCAGACCTATACAGATTCTGAACGAGACATTAAATTGCTCTATGTAGCAATGACCAGAGCATTGCACCAACTCGATCTTTATTATATAAAAGGCAATATTCAATCCATTGAATAACGGAGGTAATATGAAAATCTTCACAAAAAAGAGAATTATAATAACAATTTTATCAATTCTATTAATTGCAGTCATTGGGATGGGGGTATGGTTTACGAATTCTTACGCGCCAGATGAGCAAGCTTTAGAAGCTTTAAAAGGAACAACTGATATCACTGTTACGAACACAAAAGATTATATATACTTTAATCCTAGTACAGCTGAATCAAGGGGAATCGTTTTTTATCCAGGTGCAAAAGTAGAGCCAGAAGCATACAGTGTGATTGCTCTTGAGATTGCACAACACCACATTCCTGTTGTAATCGTAAAAATGCCTTTGAACTTTGCAATTTTTGATGTAAATAAAGCAGATGATATCAAATCTGCCTTGGGCATCAATTCAGAATGGGTTTTGATGGGGCACTCTTTAGGTGGCAGTATGGCAGCAAAATACTTATATGATCATCCAGATAGCTTTAGTGGTATCATATTCTTAGCATCCTACTCAGCTAGCGATTTGTCTCAAATGGCCATTGACGTTTTAAGTATCTGGGGTACGAAAGATGCATTTGTTACTCAAGATAAGATAGAATCTACAAAAGTTAAACTTCCTTCTAATTCAATTTTCCAATCCATAGAGGGTGGTAATCATAGTCAGTTTGGAAATTATGGTTTTCAAAAAGGAGATCATGAGGCAGAAATCGATAGAAGTGAACAGAGAGGGATTATTGTTGATGAGATAGTTACTTTTATAAATGATATTATCAAATAAGGTGGTAAATTATGAAAATAGGGCAGTTTGCGAAGCGTAATAACGTCAGTATAGATACCATTCGGCATTATATGGATTTAAACTTGATTTTCCCAGAGAAAACTGCAAGTTATTATCATTTTGATCAAGCATGCCAAAATGATTTTGAGGATCTAGTTCATCTTAAAGCACTTGGATTTTCTTTAAGCGAAATTAGTAAAATCCTAATCTATAAAAGAATTGGTAACCTTACCGATGTAGAAAAACGTGATTCGTTTCTGTCTTTTTTTCTAAATAAATACGATTGGGTTAATAAAGAGATCAACTCACTACTTACAGTTAAACAAGGGTTACAAGATGCAATTGATCAATTTAACGAAACCAAGACATCCTTTATTAGTGTTAAAGGATTACCACTAGAGGGCCTTACTCTTCTTAAATGTCCATATTGTCAATCCGCACTAATTACTGAATCGGGGCAAATTATTCATAATTCTATTAAAAATGGTTTGTTGACCTGTCAAAATTGTGATGCAGATTATCACTTAAATATTTTAGATGGAATTGTTGTATCTTCTAGTTATAAGCCAGATTCGAGCTTCAATTATTCACATTTGCTTACAGAAGCTAGCGAAACTTATATTGACCAATACTTAAGATCGACCGACCCAGATTATCTTCAAAAGCTTTATACCAGTTTACAATGGTCTTCTAGACACAATCGATTTAATGAATTAAATGAAGGGGATATCATTCTTGAGCTCGGATCGGGTCATGGCTATTTTATAAGATATCATCTTGCTCTGTTTGACAAAGACATGTTCTACGTCGCAGTGGATCGTGATATTGAGAAGCTAGTTTGGCTTAAATCAATTTTAGATCAACAAGAAACAAGGCTTAAAATCCTCTATATTTGCTCAGATTTTAAGGAAATCCCTTTAGCCAATAAATCTGTCAGCTTACTACTAGATGTATCTGGTTCAAGCAATTACGCCTTTGAGCATACGGATTTT
>DJWQ01000031.1 GCA_002441045.1 Firmicutes bacterium UBA6226
TCAAGCTGTGAAATGGGCAAGCTACGATGAAATCTTGGAGATGATGGATCAAGAGAGTTTTATACCCTATTACAAACACCTCATTGGGTTTTTATTTGAAAATCGTAAAGCCTATGGTGCGATTAGAGGATAGGAGGATTTTGTGCGTGATAAAGCGATTCGGTTGAGTTTGATTTTAATCAGCTTGTATTTTGTACTAATAGCGGGATATCGCGATTATGTTGGTGAGAATGATTGGAGGAAGACGACACATATCGATTTGAATGACGACACTTTGGCAAACGATGTCGTTTCTAGTAGCGATATCAAATTGGATACTGGTGATAAAGATACACCTCAGTCCACAACCAGCGCTATTATAACACCTTATGAACCAAATGAACCAGATGAAGAGCTAGACCATACATATTACTATAGGCATCAGGACGCTCTAGAGGGACAGTTATTCCTAGCAGTTCGGAATGCCTATGCAAACGAAAAAATAAAATTGTTAAATCAGCATTTAGAAGCCGATTTTTATACCATAGAGGTTTGTATTCTCGAATCAGGCACTGTAAAAGAAGTGAAAAGAGTAGCAACCATTCCTGTCTATAATCAAACCTTGATCAATTTTTCACTGGGATATTTCAAGGACATCGAGAATGGTTACCAAATCATACAATATGAGCGATGGATCGGATTGGTTGAGCTCGCATCTGGGGATGTTTATTGGCATTTCTGGGATTCAAAACCTTTTTCACGCGTTTCCAGTGATAAAAAGACCGACGCTTTTGAAGAAAAACAGTTGATCTACCTTTATGAAAATGTTTATAAGGTGCAATACTTCGATACGAATAAAAAATCATTTGTATCAGAAAAACTGAAACTAAGAGAAGAATTGTTAAGTAAAGGGGAGTCCTTGGAAGGTGTTCAATTAGTTGATGTCGATTTTACATCAAATCCAGAAATGACATCAAGTTCAAATGTGACTACAAATACAGAGGAGATACCATTAAGAACGATAACGAATGATCCTGTACTTAGTTCAATTGCACTCAATATGCTTGGCACAGAATTGATCAATCAAATAGGACTTCCCGATAAAGTTGATTGGTGGGCTGGGAATTATCTAGCTTATGAGGATTTGATGGTTTATGCAGAAATCGCTAACCAACCCTATACTAAAAGGATAGCACCTGGCGATACCGTTAGTGTTGGAACGGTTCGCACTGTTATTTTTGATGGCAGTGCTTCCGTAATTGGACTTAAGGTTGGTGACTCTTTAAAAGATGCGGAAGCCAAGCTTGGTAAAATTGATGCAATAGGGTTTCATCATTGGAATGAAATGTCCTATCCAGCAGCATTTTCAGTAATAAAAGAAGAGTTAAATTTATCAATTTCTGTATGGCTAAATCCAGAGTTGTGTATAGAAGCGTTCGCTATTGGAGCATATGAGAAAGACGAAGAAAATATAAAAAGCTCAGGTGTAGTTTATGCAGATGATATCAAAAAAATAGATGTGAATGATACGGAATTGGATCTGCTTAGCAACAAAGTGATTAATTCTGCATATGGCGCAGGCGATGCCATCTATTTTAATACTGACAGCGGTTTTTTTACTTTGTCTAGATACAACGATAGCGTCATACACCTTGCAGAGCAAGAGATGACGCCATTTTTCGAAATGCTGACACAAGATAATCCAACTGTATTCACAATCGGAAATGTAGATCAAAAAATCCACAAAATCGACTTGATTTTGCTTACAGACACGACACTTTCAAATCAGCAATATACCGTAGACTTCTCTTATTCGTATGAGTAAGAAATAATTTTAAGCCTGCAAACTCACCTATGACTAAATGTGAAGAATTGATGCCTGTAAACTTGATGCCTGTAAACTTGATGACTTTAGACTCAATACCTGATGACTTTTATTCAGATAGCCAAATGCCGAGTCGATCAAAAATTTGAATCACCTCTGGATGGTCAACCTCTCGATCAAAGTCATGGGGCATGCCGTAAACTTGATGAAATACTGAATGAGGTAACTGTCGACTCAAACGTTTGCCTAAAGAAAAAGGCACATCTGTATCGTCGATGCTAGCGGTCATAAATGTTTTTGGAAACTTAGCTATCACACTTAGGTCAAGGTCATAGTTTGTCACTTGACCACCGGTTACAGTAGCTGCCCATAAACCTTCTTGGCGCAAGTAAAAATAATAGAGACCACGATTAAATAATGGATCATCTATAATGATTTTATCTGAAAGTACAGACACAGCAGCATCTTTATCGATATAAAGATGTTGCTTTTCTTTTTGTGCAGATTTAAACGCATCGTGATTAAAGGTTGGATAACCATAGAAAGCGATCAGATTTCTAGGAGCCATCAAGTGGTTTTCTTTTATACAGAATTCTGCCCATTTAAAAGCGAGATAGGCGCCTGCTGATCGTCCAAAAACGTCATATCTTTCAAAGGGAAGTACAGATTCTGGATGATTCGAAAGCCAACTGATATACGCCTGTATGGTCGTTAAGATAAGCGCCAAATTTGCTTCAGGTGCAAGTGGATAATCGAGACATAGCACTTGATAGCCCATAGATAAAAAGGTTTGAATATGAAATTGAGGTAAATCTTTACGTGACCCAAAAACTAACCCACCACCATGCAGATACACCAATAATGGCATTTTAGGCGGATCGTTAGTTACGTCGGTCAATGAGTTGGAAAGTTCTGCTTTATAATACAAGGTACCATTTAGCCAAATCTCAGGGTGTGTGGGGACTTGAATGGTTTTAAAGTCAACGGACTTAATCGCATAATGACTATCGTTATTTAAGTTTCTTGTTAAAAGTTCTTTTGACATAATTGCTCCTAATTTTTACATGAGTTCATATAATCGAATTGCAATTTGATAAAGCAAAATTTGCTCAGAATCGGAAAAATCAATTTCAAGTAAGGCTCTAATTTTATCAATTCGATATCGAACGGTTTTATGATGTATGAATAAACGATTGGCTGTAGTAACATAATTTTGATTTTCCATTAGAAAGACTTTTAAGGTTTTAAATAGATCAGGTGACTCGGACTTGAGTCTTGCTAAATCAGTTGGAATAAACTTTTCAAGCTCTCCTAGAGCATCGGTTTCTAGGAAGTATTTGAAGACCCCTAAATTATCATAGTAAAGTGTATGCGTACCGTGATAAAAGTGGTACATCATTTTAGCAGTATCTAGGCATTCCTTATTGATGTCCTTTAGGCTGTTTTTATTGTGTATGTTACTGATTGCAACATGTGCAAAAATCTGGTCTTTAGTGAGCTCAAAGGCTGCCTCTGAATTTAAGCACCCTTCTACAATGGTTTGTAGCTCTGTTTTGTTAAATCCACTTTGACCTTCTTTCAGATTTCTAATAAAAATGACGCGATTGCCTTTAATATAATAGGCGATAGGGGAGTAGGTTTCTCTAATTTGTGCGGTAATAGTTTGAATTATAGGTGCAATACTGTCGTCATCGTGTAAATGGCTGTCGTAAAGTGAGACCATAGCACCTTGATAGTTTTCAAATAAGTTGAGACCCACAAGAGATAAAAGCTCATCTTGTTCAATAGAACTGTAATAACGGTTATTTAGTAAATCCACCATTAAATCGTTCTTTTTTAAGAACTGACTGTGCTTAATTGTATAATTTTTAAGCAGTTCTGCTTGTAAAAATTCGACCGCATTTTCTAAGACCATATAATCCAATTCGCCCAGTTCACCTCTTTGTTCAAAGATCACAAGGAGGTATTTTTGATTCTCAAGATTGGGAACATCGACACATATCGCAGACTTTGGAAAGCTTTGAGTGAATTCAGAAGAATGATCTAAATGTTTTGAGTCATCCGGATAACGAAGCTCATAGCGCGTATAACTAAAGGTCATAAAGTTCTCAGTTAAAATAGGCGTTGTATGAATAATTTTGTATCCAGATAGACTCTGATTAGTGGTAATTGTCTTTTGCTTTAATGGCATAGTAAACTGAAAATCCAATCCCAACAGTTGCTTGAAATTGTTTAGCATTTCTTCAATGGTTGGGATTTTTTGTGCCATTTTATTGAGAACTTGCCTTGTTTGATAATAGGTTTCGAGCAAATTGGCATTGTGGTTGATCACTGGTCTTAAAACAGCAAATAATACAGTTTCATAGCGTATGGATTTTGGAATGGTCAGTAGAGGCAGTTGATACTTTTCGCTGAGCCTAATAAGAATTTCAGGTATATCCAAAAGCAAACGCTCTAGCTTCAAAACCAATGCCCCAATACCTATGGTGCACATTTTTGAAAAAAAGTAGTCAAGTTCATCGTCACTAAGGGATTCTAGCGCAAAATAGCTGGTTAAAATCATTTGATTGGGTTCACCCCAGTTTTCGATATCTACAGCTTCTAGCACCATAGCTGAAGTGATTTTTCGATCTAAAAGGTTATGTCCATATATTAGTTTTGCCACGTCAAATGGTGGCTGAGAAAGTAATTTTTTAAGTTCCATATACACCTCTTTTTTATCCTGAGAGGATAATAAACTGGATTAAGTTTAGAATTCTGTCCAATGTAGTGCGGACAAAAATTGCTTATACTCTTTTTAAATTGATATTCATACAGACCTAGATTACATCTGGGCCGGTTAAGAATTAAGGTGATTATATCAGAAAAAGGAGGTCAAATAAATGCTATTTACGGTAATTAAAAAGAATAATTACCAGGATTCGATTAATTTGATGTTGTTAACAAATGAGATAAATACTTTAGAAGGTGTAACAAAAAGTCAAATTATGATGGGAACTGAGGCGAATAAGGACATTATGAACGGTGCAGGACTATTATCCGATGAGGCTAAAGATGCAGCACCTAGTGATATGATTATCGCAATTGAATCGACAGATCCGTCGATTGTTGAAAAAGTGATTGAAAAAGTAGATCAGTTTTTAAGCGATCTTTCAGTTAAGAAAGATGCGCAAGCGATTCAATCTGCTAATTCACTTGAAATGGGTCTTGAGCTATTGCCAGATGCTAACCTCGCACTTTTTTCTATTCCTGGCGAATACGGCGCTTCTGAAATGGAGAAAGCACTTAAGAAGGGCTTACACGTCTTTTCCTTTACAGACAATATCTCCGTAGCGGATGAAGTTAGACTTAAGAAATTAGCGAATGAAAAAGGTCTATTAATGATGGGGCCAGATTGCGGAACTGGTATTATTTCCAGTATTCCTATTGCATTTACCAATGTAGTAAGGCCAGGGAACATCGGTATCGTCGGCGCATCTGGAACAGGGATACAAGAAGTGTCTACTATCATCGATCGACTTGGTGGTGGTTGTGTGCATGCGATCGGCACAGGTGGAAGAGATCTTTATGAAGCAGTTGGCGGGATTACTATGCGCGATGCAATATTAGCACTAGAGCATCACGATGCAACAGATGTCATCGCTGTCATCTCAAAGCCACCTTCAAAATCGGTTCGAGATGAAATCGTGAACCTATTGCAAAACCTTTCAAAACCAGTTGTGGCAATATTCTTAGGTGAAAAACCTTCGGCTTATGAAGGCAATGTCTATTTTGCGCATACGCTTGAAGAAACGGCGAGAATAGCAGTAGACTTGGCCAATAATCAAGCGGTTGCTAACAGATATCAAGAACCTGTTCAAACAGATGCCTTTGGAAAGCTTTCGAAAGATAAAACCGTTAAAGGCTTATATTCAGGCGGTACCCTTGGGTCGGAAGCCGCAATGATGATATCAGAAGCACTTGAACTTGGCGGTGTGATTAAATCTGAAGGCTACCTATTAAAAACAAATGGTTATGAAGTCATCGACCTCGGTGATGACCTATATACACAAGGTAAGCCTCATCCGATGATCGATCCTGAAGTTCGAATCAATTATATCAAAAAGATGGCAGAGCAAGATGAAACTGGTGTCATCCTATTTGATGTGGTTTTAGGATATGGCTGTCATCCAGATATGGTTGGCGCCTTACTTCCAGCGATAGAAGCGGTTAAAACAAGTCGAGGCAACTCAGTTTTCTTTGTAGCAACTGTAGTTGGAACAGAACATGATCCTCAAGACTATCATGCAGCTGTAGAAAAGCTAAAAGCAGCCGGTGTATTGGTTGCAAATAGTAATGCAAAAGCGGTTGAACTTGCACTTGCTTTAAAAGGCGTTACGATCAATGAACCTGAAAAGACGCACGTAGAAGTTGAAGTACAACCGGTTAACCTAACGGTACCAAGTGATGCGATTATGAAACTCATAAATGAAAAACCAAGAGTTATCAACATTGGACTTGAGAGTTTTAATCAGTCCATAAAGGATTACGGTGGCGAATCGGTTCAATACAATTGGCGTCCAAGAGCGGGCGGTAATAAGAGAATGATTCAATTATTGGATGCAATTGAAGCTTATGAGTCGGAGATCGATGAAAATAATCAAATCGTTATTGAAAAACTAAGGACGGCTCAGCCTTTTTTAGTGGATGTTGTACCAGCAAAAACAGTCATTCCAGAGCTAAATGATACAACAAAAACCTTACTTCATGCAGGACCACCTATCATGTTTGGCGAGATGACCGGACCAATGCAAGGATCGTGTATCGGAGCAATTCTATTTGAAGGTTGGGCGAAGGACGAAACTGAAGCACTTGAGCTTTTAAGAAAAGATGACATCAGATTTATTCCTTGTCATCACGTTGGTGCTGTAGGGCCAATGGGCGGCATCACATCAGGCAATATGCCTGTCGTGGTCGTTGAAAACAAATTGGATGGCACTAAGGCATTTTGTACCTTAAACGAAGGCATTGGTAAAGTATTAAGATTCGGTGCTTATTCCAAAGAAGTTGTCGATCGTCTCTTATGGATGAAAGAAGTCCTTGGACCGACTTTGTCAGACGTACTAAAGACTATGCCAAATGGTTTAAATCTCAATGTACTCATCGCCAAAGCCATTACTATGGGGGATGAGTTCCACCAAAGAAATATCGCAGCTTCCTTGATTTTCTTAAAAGAAGTTGCACCTTATATCGTTTCTTTAAATCGATCAGAGTCAGACAAGCAATCGGTTATGAAGTTTTTAGCGGATACAGATCAATTCTTCCTAAATATCATGATGGCTACAAGCAAATCTATGGTCGATGTCGCAAGAAAACATCAAAAAGGGACTGTAGTGACAACCATGACTCGAAATGGAAAGCTCTTTGGTGTAAGGGTCAGTGGTTTGGGTGATGAGTGGTTTACAGCACCGGTAAACACACCTAAGGGGCTATATTTTACAGGATATTCAGAAGCAGATGGCAATCCAGATATCGGTGACAGTGCCATCACTGAAACCGTAGGTGTGGGTGGTATGGCTATGATTGCTGCACCAGGGGTTACACGATTTGTAGGTGCTGGTGGATTTGAGGATGCACTTGCCATCTCTGATGAAATGAATCAAATATGTATCTCGAACAATCCTAACTTTAGTATTCCTACTTGGGACTTTAAAGGCGCTTGTTTAGGGATTGATATCAGGAAAGTCGTTGAGACAGGTATTACACCGTTAATCAATACGGGAATTGCACATAGAGAGGCTGGCGTTGGACAAGTTGGTGCAGGGACAGTAAGAGCGCCTCTGGCTTGTTTCGAAAAAGCGTTAGAAGCATATGCTAAGTCGTTGGGTCTCACAGTCTAACGAACGTTACAACATCAGCGATTACATTGTTGATCGTTTTGAGGATAGAAGATTCGGATGGGTGCACAGTCTTTTTTCATCTAGCATCAATCTTGTGATTTCTGATCAGTTGATCAACATTACCTCCAATCCGGATTTTCTTTCAAGCTATGGCATGCAAGTCCCTGAAGCCGTCTTTGAAGAGATTAAAACCTATTGTGAGGTCAATTCGAGAGTAACGGTAAAAAATGGAGAGTTATGGCTATATGGCAGAGGGCGAGAAATCGTTCTCTTGCCAAGACAATTTAAAGTGGTGCGATTAAATTTACCTATTGGCAGTATTGAGAATTTACTCAATTCTAGCTTAAAGGCGACTCTAGAAGCGCTACAGTTTGAAGATAAAATTGGTATACCGCCATCGCCAAAATCAAAAAAAGTCATCCAGTATTTATCTAGTGGTGCACTATCAGACTATGAAATGAATCAAGAGGCGATCAAGCATTTCGTCGGACGAGGTCTTGGATTAACGCCTGGTGGAGATGATTTGTTGATGGGATTTACCATGTGTCTTACCTCAGTCGGCAAAGGCAAGCTTTGGACAAGACAACTAGAACAAATGATATATGAGCAGACCACAGATATCAGTGTCGCTTATTTCAAGGCACTATTTGATCAAAGAGTGAGCAACATCATGGTCAATTTATTCGCTGAGGTGCATCAGAATAATGACGCAGGCATACAGGAATGCGTCTCACAGATACTAAATTATGGTCATACGTCAGGCATAGATACTTTATATGGTATCTATATCGGACTGAAATGGTTAAAGGCACTGACCAATGACTGAAGGGAGAGAATGTAGTGAAGAAAATCGTCGTCGCATTAGGCGGCAATGCAATTTTAACAGATGATGCAAGTGCCAAAGCACAGCAACTTGCATTATCAAAGACAGCTGAGCAACTTTTATCATTAACGACGCAAGGCTATCAGTTGATCGTAACACACGGAAATGGACCACAAGTAGGCAACCTGCTCCTTCAACAGCAAGCAGGTCATAGCGAAAAAAATCCAGCGATGCCACTTGATTCATGTGTGGCGATGACACAAGGCAGTATCGGCTATTGGTTATCACAAGCCCTTACAAATGCATCGAAAAATAGTCGATTGGGGGTTAAGGTAGCTAGCCTACTGACCACAGTCGTAGTTGCGTCGGATGATCCTGCTTTTAAAGCACCAACTAAACCGATTGGCCCTTTTTACAGTGAAGTTGATGCAAAACAAAAACAATCATCAGGTGAAGGCATCTATGTTGAGGATGCAGGTAGAGGCTACAGAAAAGTGGTACCATCGCCAAAACCGATAGACATCGTTGAAGCTGAGGCTGTAAAAGCGATGATTGATGCTGGATTCTTAACTGTATGTGCAGGCGGAGGTGGGATTCCAGTTATTCGTGATAAAGAAGGCTATGTTGGCGTTGAAGCAGTCATCGACAAGGATTTTGCTTCTGCGAAGCTTGCAGAACTGGTTGCAGCGGATCAATTGGTCATCTTAACAGGCGTAGAAAATGTCTTTATTAACTACAATCAACCCAATCAGAAAAAGTTAGAGCGCGTCTCTATATCAGAGCTTGAAGCACTTGTTGAAGAGGGTCATTTTGCTCCAGGTAGTATGTTACCAAAAGTTGAAGCGGCACTTGCGTTTGTCAAGTCAGGTAAAGGCAAAGAAGCTGTCATCACATCACTTGAGAGCATGGCACATATGAAAAATGGCGTAGGTACAATCGTTTATAGAGATTAAAAGGAGGTGCTGTAATGAAGATGAAATCCATAAGCTTCGTCAGTAAGATTATGATCGCTATGGGACTGGGCATTGCCTTTGGGGTCTTTTTTAAAGAAGGTGCAACACAGATCAAAATTGTGGGCGACTTATTCTTAAGATTGATCCAAATGTCAATTCCGCTCTTAGTCTTCGGTCAAATTGTCGAAGCTGTCGCTAAGCTCAATCCTGAAGATATAGGCTCTATGGGAAGAAAAACAGTTTTGATCTTTGTGGTTTCATCCCTTGCAGCATCTGTCTGGGGAATCTTGTTTGCCCTTATATTTGTACCAGGCCATCAGGTTTTAATCGACAATCCGATGAACGTTGAAATTGGCGCACAGTCCATCAGTATGATGGATACCATAAGAAGCTTTGTACCTACAAATTTTATGCAGGCACTCTCTTCTGGAAACATCATGCAGATCATTGTATTTTCAATCCTGTTTGGTATGGCGTTCAGTCTCTATCGAAAAGGCGAAATGAAATCAGTTCTCTTACCGATGTTGATTGAGTTCAATGAGATTATATTAGGATTGATAACGCTTGTAATGAAGCTAGCACCAGTAGGTATTTTTGCATTAGTGGCATCGATCATAGGTCAAATGGGAGTGTCGGTAATATTGCCGTTACTCAAGTACCTTTTGGTTTATGGACTCGCAACGTTAACTTTCTTGCTGTTATGGATATTGGTCGTGAGCTTAACCTGTAAGCGCAACCCACTGAAGCTTATAGGACAGTTTATACCAATGTCTATGATGGCACTTGCGACCACCTCATCGGCGATAACATTGCCTTTAGCCATGCAGGAGGCTAGAACTCGATTGGGCATCAAGGAGAAAGTAACGAAATTTGTATTACCTTTAGGGATGACGCTCAACAGCAATGGCTCTTCGATGCACATGGCGATTACTGTCGTCACTGTATCGCAAATATATGGACTTATTTATGCACCTGAACAACTCTTTTTTATCGCTATCGTCGCAACGCTTGTCTCTTTGGCAAATGCAGTTGTACCGGGGGCTGGATTGGTATCGCTTGCAATTATTATTCCGCAGTTGGGATTACCAATTGAAAGTATCGCCATCTTTGCTGGTGTGGAATGGTTCGTTGGGATGCTCAGAACCATTTTAAACGTCACATCAGATGTCTTTACCGCACTCTTAGTGGATCGGTTTGAGACAAAAGAGGGATTTTGAAGCATTTAGAAATATGAATTGGAGGAGACATTATTATGGATCGTATTAAATCTATGAAGCGATTTAATCAAATTGGACTCATAGCACTCGTTATGTTCATAGGTGTTTTGAGTGGCACAGCAAGTTTTGCCGATACGGCAACAGAAGCAGTAAAAGTAACACCAACAGGTTTTCATGCAATTTTAACCGTTATTCCACTTGCAGTTATCTTAATTTTATTATTTAAAAAGGTCAATATGCTGGTTGCAGGCTTAATCGGTGGCGTTATGGCAATGCTCATTGGGGGCATCAGTATCGCTACAGCGAATAAGCTCTTCTTAGAATCAGTACCGGGAATGTTATCTATAACTGTTCCAATCGTCAACTCTGCCATTGCTACAGCTGTATTTAAATCAGGTGGTTATTCATCTGCATTAGCTTTGGTCAGACGTGGTATAAAGGATAAGGTAGAGTACTTTGCAGCATTTATCGTACTACTAATGGCAGCGGCAACTTATATGTCTGGTATCGGTGGTGGTACGGCGATGGTATTAGCACCACTTGCTTTTGCTGCTGTAGGTGCAATCCCTGAATTGATCGCTGCAATGTGTTTGGCTGCTGCTGTCTCTTTTACCACATCACCAGCATCACTTGAATCAGGAATCGTATCTAAGTTAACTGGTTCACCTGTCACTGAGTATGTTGCAACTATGAGACCTTATTGGTTAATCTTTGTTGCAATCGCAATCGTCATCGGTTTCATCGGTGCTAAAAAGAGAAAAACACTTTTCCAAAGTGAAGAATCAGAGGAAATTAAAAATAAATCAACTGGCGAGCTATGGATGAATACATTGCCTGCAATCTTCTTATTAACAGCTGTATTAATCGGACCATATGTAAACAAAGCAGTTGGCTTACCAATTCTTGGACCTTTAATGTACATGGT
>DJWQ01000179.1 GCA_002441045.1 Firmicutes bacterium UBA6226
ATAAAATGCTGGAGTGGATTTTATCCACCCCAACATTTATTGTAGAGCCTTATAATTTTGAATGTGACGAAACGATTTTTTTAAGATTACTATTCTAACGCACCAATATTTTCATACAAGGTATTCGTTAGTATAAACTTATCTGCAAGACCATCTGTATAGTAAATCTTGTTATCATAGGTTACGAGCAACACTTCAATGTCATCTCTAGTTTCAGCATACTGATAAGCATCCTCTAGGCCCATGACAAACAAGGACGTAGATAAACCATCACCATCAACCGACTTTTCTGAGATAATTGAAATCGCAGCAAGTTCATTCGTTTCCGGATAGCCTGTAAATGGATTGAGAATATGATGATATCTAACACCATCCTGGATAAAATAACGTTCGTAAACGCCAGATGAAACGATTGAATTGTCCTTGAGTTGTAAGATGCCCACGATATCACTTTGTCCACCATTGGGATCCCTGACGCCTACAGCCCAATAATCACTATTCGGTTTATTCCCTACAGTTAATACATTACCACCAAGATTAATAATCGCAGCATCGAATCCACGGCTTAAAATAATTTCTTTGATGGCATCGGCTATATAGCCCTTAGCAATCGCGCCAAGATCCAATTTCATATCCACTTTATTAAGGTATACAGAATGATTTGTTTCATCCAATATGACGTCCTTATAATTAACCAGAGCCATTGAAGCCTTAATCTCATCTTCTCCTGGAAGTCTTGCATTATCTGTTCCTATGCCCCATAGATCTACAAGCGGACCAATGGAAATATCAAACTTACCGCCTGATAGATTCGAATATTCTAAACCCTTATTTATCAAGTCCCACAGGGGATCTGAAACTACAACGGGCTCAATGCCAGCATTAGCATTAATCTTATCTACCTCTGACGTCTCGATATTTTTAGAAATCATTTTCTCAAAATAATCAATCTTTGAAAATATTTCATCAAATAACTTTGTCGGGGCTTCGTATTCATCATAAATACTTATTTTAATATAAGTTCCAATTTGATAACTATCTTGTGATGTAATGACGCTTTGCGTCTTACTATCATTAACAATTGACGATTCAGATCTAATGACATCCGCGGGAACTTCAAATGTTTCATCATCTGAATAGGCTTGGGTTGCTTGAGTAGTTGTGTCTGTTTGCTCAGTACTGGTACTTGTCGATGTGTTAGCATTTGTACTTGTCTCCGTTTCAACAGAACTCTTACTTTGACAAGCAGTGACAAATAGCATAATGCAAACGAGTAGTATTGCGATTTTGCCCTTCATATTTCCTCCACCTAATGGTTTTTCTATACTCTACATTCCATTATACCATACCCGAAACCTATTATTAAAGTTACAATCCGTGTTCTGAGCTATCTAATAAAATTTCGCCTGAAATCGCTTTAAGTCTAATTTTATAATCATCAGATTTGCCTTGTTGAACGACGCGTTTTCTACCGCTCATTTCTTTGTTAACCACTCCAAATCCGCTGGGATCAATACTTCCCGTTACTGCTTCTATAGACAAATCGTATTTTTCTGGTTTCGGAACGTAGACCATCATTTTCCCTGATACCAACTGCCCGTTCACGATTTTGACATCACCGAGCTCTGTGTAATCAATGGTTCCAGAAACGTTGTTTAAGTGTATTTTATTGTGCTTACCTTTAACTTTTATTTTGCCCGACGTTGCTGTATAACTCCCTTGAGAACATGTAACATCATCGACTACAATCGTTCCTGAAGTCGCATTTACCGTCAATCTAGAAGCCTTAACTTGTGCGATTTGAATGTTTCCACTGACGTTCTTGAGATTAAAATCATACCCAGAAATACCGATGAGCGATATATTTCCAGAAACACACGATACCTCAGCTTCACCAATCACAGTTGACATTGGTAATTTGATGTTTATAAAGAGTTTTTGTTTCAAAATTTGAGCGCTATTCTTAATAAATTCTATTAGATCATTGACACCTTGAGGTCGCTTCTCCTTGATGGTTATCAAATCGCCCTCTTCACTGAAAATTAGCCAATCCGGCTTAGGCATAAGCGCACGAGTTTCACCATCTAAGATTTCTATGGTGACATCATCCACATTTGATTTTTCAAAATTAATGCGACTGGCAATCAATGCGACTTTGAAACGCTTGACGTTGTCAATTGTTCCGTTATATCCTGACGCTTCTTCAGTTTCTACTTCATCTACTTCTTTGGTTAATGTAATTTTTTCCGTTTGATCTACAGCTTCTATAAGGTTTAATGCTTCCTCTGGAGAAATCTCGCCTGAGGCTACCATTTTTAATATTTCTAACTTTTCATTCATCAGCAATACCTCCTCTTCTATCTCCAAAATACACGCCAATATTCAACATGTCAATGCAGCCAAGAGATTTCTAATATCATTTTAACCAAATATTTCCCTAACTCATTCTGAAGCACTTAATGTCTTCCCTTTAATTTATAGACCAAAAAACGGTGCCCTAAGGCACCGTTACAGACTGAAGACAAAGTCGACACAAAAGTGTCGGCTTTTTTTCGTAAACAAAAAGGAGTTTTCATACTTTTGTCGAATAATACAATAAGAGAAAAAACAGGAGTGTGAAATATGTTAAAAAAGCAAGATATGACGCATAGAGATCAAGTAGAAATGATTAGTCTAGATCAGCTAGTACCCAAAGATCATCTCGTTAGAAAAATTGACTCAAAGATAAATTTTGAGTTCATATATGAAAGAGTAATTGATTTATACAGCGAAGATGCTGGCAGACCCAGTATTGATCCTCTCGTACTATTTAAGATAGCGTTTATTCAATACTTATTCGGGATACGATCAATGCGCCAAACAATTAAGGAAATAGAAACAAACATAGCGTATAGATGGTTTTTAGGATTTGGACTTAGTGATGAAATACCTCACTTTACAACCTTTGGGAAGAACTATGCAAGAAGATTTGAAGGGACAAAAGTATTCGAGCATATCTTCAATGAGATTTTAAAGCAAGCGATAGAATCAGGTTGTGTTAAACCAGAAGAAGTATTCATCGATGGTACTCACGTGAAAGCAAGTGCTAACAAAAACAAACGAATGAAAGTGCTCATCAAAGAAGAAGGCAGACTTTACGCAAGTTTACTAGAAGAAGAAATCAACGAGCAACGTGCGACAGAAGGATTAAAACCACTAAAAAAAAAGATAAAATAGCTGAGAAGGAAATCAGTAAAAGTCCAGTAGATCCAGATTCAGGTTTGTTTTATAAGAATGAATATGAAAGAATGTTCTGCTATAACCTCAACACGGCATGCGATAAGCACGGCTTTGTCTTGGGGGTACATGTAAGTAGCGGCAATGTTCATGATTCAAAGAACTTCGTACCAATATTTGATCAAGTTAAGGAAAAGTTCCCACAAATGAAAGCCGCAGTAGCTGATGCGGGTTATGTAACACCACATATCGCAAAGCATTGTTTTGACAATAACGTCATTCCAGTTTTACCTTATAAAAGACCAATGACAAAGGATGGTTTTTTTAGAAAACACGAGTATGTATACGATGAGTATTTTGATGAGTACATTTGTCCAAAGGAAGAGCTTTTAACTTATTCTAGAACCGATCGAGACGGATATCGTCTTTATCATTCTAACCCAAGAGTTTGTAAGAATTGTGATGCGTTAAGCCAATGTACTCAGGGTAAAGAGAACAAAAAGACCATAACCAGACACATATGGAGTGAGTATCTTGAGGAAGCAAATCACTTAAGGCACACACCATACAACAAGAAACTCTATAGCTTAAGGTCGCAAACCATCGAAAGAGTATTTGCAGATTTTAAAGAAAAGCATGGCATGAGGTATACGCATTATCGAGGAAAAGATAAAGTGCGTGACGAAGCGATGCTTGCTTTTGCATGCATGAACATGAAAAAACTAGCCTCATGGCTAAGTAAAGCAGCATAGTATTGCTGTTTTTTCTCCATATTTCTACATAGTTTCTGCAATTACTACGAAAAAATTCCCCTTTGATGGATTTCAAAGGGGAATTGTCTTCAGTCTGTGGCGGTAACCTTACCGCCATTCAAACTGTAGACAAATTCTATAGGATGTGAGCTTGTCGAGAAACGTTAAGGACAAGGAAATGAGAAAGCCTGCATTCGCAGCGTATTAAACATACGTAAGAAGGCAGGCTTTTGATATTGACGCCGTAATTGACGTTTGTCGTCAAGCTGAAGGCGGTAAACTTACCGCCATTCAAACTGTCTTATCGCTAGATTAAGCGTTTGTATTGATTATTTGCGAGCATTCATAGATAGAGCTATTTATAATAGAATGCCTGGTAAAATTAAAAGTGCAAGCGACGTTACGACAAACCATCCAAACCAGATGAAGGCCATCATACCCCAAGCGTCTTTAAGTTCCATCTTGACAAGGGCCAATGCTGGAATGATGTAAAGCGGTTGTAGAAGATTCGTAGCTTCATCACCGAGCATAAATGCAGTTGCTATACTTGGTATGTGTGCATTTAATGCTTGTGCCGCTTCTATGAGCACTGGACCTTGTACGATCCACTGGCCGCCTTGAGAAGGCACAAATAAGTTGACAATAGAAGCTGAAATATATGAGAACATATAAATCGTATTGCTGGATGCTACGCCGATCAAACCATCCGCTAAAACTTGTGTTAAGCCCGAAGAAGCCATGATGCCCATGATACCACCGTAGAATGGGAATTGGATCATAACTTGAGTTGCGATTGACATATTTTCTTGAATTGCCGTTACAAAACCTATTGGCGTTTGATATAAAAGCATTGCAAGTACTAAGAAGAAGAAGATGACGAGGTTAAGGGTTAAGCCGCCACCAGCTAAATAGTGCATCACCATATAGATTATGCCTGCTAAGACTAAAATCATCATTAGGATTCTGCTGTTGTTCATACGATCTGCAAGTGTCTTAATTTCAACTGGACCTTTTGCGATATTAGTGTGAATTTCACCATCAAATTCAACGACTTCATCCGCAGATGGTCTCATAAAGATTGCGATTAATACAGTTGTAACGAATAATGCGCCAACGGTGATTAAACCCATTGGATTTAACGCTGTTTCAGATACTGGAAGCACGCCAATTTTGTCCACTAAAAAGTGATCAGGTGAAGCCAAAAGTGCAACCACTGAGATCGAAGGACAAATTGGTTGAATCAAGAGCATACATGCATAACCTACTGCCACCATAAATGGGAAGTGACACCCCTTGACATTTTTCGACAAATACATTGATAAAATTGGCGCGAGAATTGTCGCAAATGCCCAGTTAATGTAGCCTGCAATACAAGTTACAATAATGAGTACCAAGTATGCAGCAGTTGGTGTTTTCGGTATTTTTGCAATTTTTGACAATTGTTTTTCAATGACAGGTGCTTTCGCAACTGCACTTGTAATAACGACCATAATCGTCATTTGGAATGCAAAAGTTAACATCGACCATAATCCGTCATACCAGTATTTAATTAAGTCAAGCGCACTCGTCGCTGTTAACACTAGCGCTAAAATTGCCACGATAAAAGTTAACATCACACTGAATACAAATGAATTTGGAATAATTCGATCCGCTGCAAACTGAAATCTCTTAGAAAATTTCCACAACATAAAAATAGCCTCCCATAAAATTATTTAACCCCTATTTCACTTTGGCATCCTAGATGCCTTACCCAATCATTTCATATAGTATTTACAAGCTTTAAGTTGATGCATTAATCTTTTTGAATAATTAGCCTTCACTTCATCCGCATTTGTCTCATCGTAAGTGAAGAAACCTTTGCCAGATTTGAAACCCAATTCCTTATTTTGTACTTTTTCGCGCAGAATAGGATTTGCCTCTCTTGAGTTATCCATTTCCTTCAATAAATTATCACCTACGACACACCATATGTCGAGACCCCCAAAATCAGCTATTTCGAGCTGACCTGTGGTTGCATATCTAAAACCCGGTCCGAAGATCAATGCTTTATCGATATCTTCAGGTGATGCCACCCCCATTTGGATGAGCGAAAAAACTTCTCTTGCGACACCTTGTTGAATTCTATTTGCAACAAGCCCTGGGACTTCTTTTAAAACCTTGACGACTTGTTTGCCAATAGAAGTGTAAAGTGTATTCACTTCTGCATAAACCTCTTCTGGCATATTGCCAAAGAAGGATAGTTCTGCTATTGGCATGAGAAGCGCAGGATTGTACCAGTGACAGATCATCATTTTAGATTTACGCTCTTCAGACACTGTCGCCATCATATCTCCAAGGGTGAGTGATGATGTATTGCTCGCAAAAATCGTCTCTGATTTACAAATTTTATCGAGTTTCTGAAATAGATCTTGTTTCAAATCTACGCGTTCTGGAATAGCTTCAATAACATAATCCGCAGTTTTAGCACAATCTTCTAAATCCGAGAAGAGCCTTATACGATCCAAAATATCGGGAATACTTTCACCATTTAAAAGGTCTTCTGCTTCAAGCAACTCAAGTTCCTTATACATTACATCTTTTAGCGTCGCTAGATAAGATTCATTTGTGTCAAATAAAGAAACTTTATAACCAAAAATTGCAAAGTTTTCAGCAATTGAATGTCCCATTGTACCAGCGCCTATGACTGAGATATTTTTGATCATGATAAGCTACCACCTTTAATGCCTAATATTTCTCTAGCTTCTGCTGGTGTAGCAGGTTGTTTGTTGAACTCTTTGATTACGCGTGCTGCACGTGCAACCAATTGCGCATTGCTTTCAGCAAGTTGATCTTTTGCATAAAAGACATTATCTTCAAGCCCGACTCTGATATGGCCGCCCATGGCGATTGCTGCAAACATAATTGGCAAATGTCCTTTGCCCGTTCCAAGTGCTGACCATGTAGAGCCTGCAGGAATCAAGCTTTTTAAGTAGACTAGATTTTCAACGGTAGCATCTGAACCACCCGCTGCGCCGAGAACAAATTGATAATGCTGTGTTCCCTCTAAAACACCTTTTTTGAGGTAGTACATAGAGTTGTACACCATTCCCGCGTCAAAAATTTCAATTTCAGGCTTAACATTGTTTTCCTTCATCGTCTTCGCGAGCTCTTCTAAAAATAAGGGATGATTGATAAAAAGTGCATTGTGACCCCAGTTCATTGAACCACAGTCATATGAAGCCATTTCTGGTTTCAATTGTTTTAGATGAACTTGTCTCGTTTCATCTGTCGCATTTAAATCACCAGAAGTTGTGAAATTCAAAATAATGTCACAATCCTTCTTTTCACGAATTAA
>DJWQ01000135.1 GCA_002441045.1 Firmicutes bacterium UBA6226
GATGCAGCTAAATATGATGTGTCTTGCTCTTCCAGTGGCAGTGAGAGAAAAGCTGTGAAGGGTGCACTTGGTAATGCCGCATTACCAGGGATTTGTCATAGTTTTGCTGAAGATGGGAGATGTATTTCGCTGCTTAAAATTCTTTATACCAATAAGTGTCTATACGACTGTGCTTACTGTATCAATCGTGCAAGTAATCCAGATATGCTGAGAGCAGAATTCACACCTGATGAAGTAGTGGATCTAACCATCAGTTTTTATAGAAGAAATTATATTGAAGGTTTGTTTTTGAGTTCTGGCGTGGTTAAGTCGCCAGATTATACCATGGAGCAGCTTTTAGCGGTTGTCAAACGGTTAAGGGAGAGAGAACGGTTTAACGGCTATATCCACCTTAAAGGGATTCCTGGCGCTGACCCCAAGCTGATTGAACAAGCTGGCCTTTACGTGGATCGAATGAGTATCAATATTGAGCTACCGACGACCAAAAGCTTAAGACTCTTAGCGCCTGAAAAAAATCGAAATGAAATGATTGCACCGATGCAGATGATCAAAGAGCGTATCGTCGAAAATAAATCTTCCATCGTCAGATACAAACATACGCCTGCCTTTGTCCCAGCAGGTCAAAGTACCCAGCTTATCGTTGGGGCAACAGATGAGGTTGATTATAAAATTATAAAAATTTCTGAAGCGCTCTATAATCGTATGTCGTTAAAACGCGTTTATTACTCAGCCTATGTTCCTGTGGGGAAGAACGCTATTGTCTCAATGAATCATACAGATGCATTAAAGCGAGAACATCGTATTTATCAAGCAGACTGGCTTTTGAGATTTTATGGGTTTACCGCGGATGAAATATTAACAAAGGAAGACCCAAATCTAGACATGGAGATGGACCCAAAATGTCAATGGGCGGTTAGGAATCCACAGTTATTTCCGATGGAAGTCAATAAGGTGAGCTTACTTGAGTTGCTACGCATTCCTGGGATTGGTAATGTAACAGCAAGGCGAATTATGGCAGCAAGGCGATTTGGACCTGTCGGTTTTGATGCTTTAGTGAAAATGGGTGTTGTAATGAAGCGTGCGAAGTATTTTGTTACTTGCAATGGAAAATACTTTGGTGACATTGATTTGGAACCAAGAAAGTTAAGAACGCTTCTCATAGAACCACCTAAAAAAGGTGCGAATCAGCTGAAAATGTTTGATCTGTATCCAAGTGTTTTCAATTCAGGGGGTGGGCAGAATGGTTTATCTATTTGATGGTAGCTTTGAAGGGGTACTTTCAGCTGTGTATGAAATGTTTTATGCTAAGGCAAACCCTGAGAAAGATCAGCTATGTATTCGTGCGCTCTATCAGTATGATCTGTTTGATCAAGTGGTGGAATGTCATACAGTTTCTGAGTATGCGGGAAAAGTAACTGCATCTATCATTGAAACCTTTGGAGAAGAAGCATTTCGCAGGATTGGATACGCCTATTTGTCTGAGGATGAACAGTTTGGGACGAAGCTGTTTAGAGCTCTGAAAAAAGCCTATAAGTTTGGTGGCAATGGGTTAGAAAACTACTCTGATGAGGCAATTATGACACTTTATAAGTGCTACAATGCAGTCGCTAGAGAGTCACATCGAATGATTGGATTTATTCGCTTCGCTGAGCTCGAAAAGGGGATTTACTATAGCCAGTTTGAACCTACCTACGATTTGCTAGCATTGGTGGTGCCACATTTTGTCGATCGTCTGAGCGATCAACTTTGGGTGTTACATGATACAAAAAGGAGAAAAGCGGCGTTTTATAATAAGACAGACGTTCACTTTAGTGATCTTGATCCTGTGGAATCGCTTTATTATTCCAGCCGAGAAGAGCAGTATCAGAAAATGTGGCAAGCGTATTTTGACCATATTGCGATCGATGAACGCAAAGACAAACGTAGACATATGCAAATGATGCCTAAGAAATACTGGCAGTTTTTAACCGAAAAAAAAGCTAAGTAAATTTTTACTAAAATAATTGATTTTATTAACTAATGTGATATGATAGTCTTAAGTAAACGAATCTATTCGGTTAAAGGAGAATCATATGATATTGGTTTTAGGAGGCGCAGGCTATATTGGTAGCCATGCGGTAAGACAACTGATACAAGCTGGTGAATCAGTAATCGTTGTCGATAACTTGGAAACAGGACATAAAGAAGCGGTACATGAAGATGCAAAATTCTATCAGGTTGATATAAGAGACGAAGCGGCACTTAGAGCAGTGTTTGCTGAAAATGATGTTGAAGCAGTGATGCACTTTTGTGCCAATTCACTCGTTGGTGAATCGGTTCATAAGCCAATCAAGTATTTTGATAATAATGTAGGCGGTGCAATCAATGTATTAAAGGTCATGCAGGCGTTTAATGTAGACAAAATTGTCTTTTCTTCTACGGCGGCTGTCTACGGCGAACCTGATCAGGTACCGATTTTAGAAACGAGTAAAACGGATCCAACGAATCCATATGGTGCATCAAAGCTAATGATGGAAAATATGTTTAAATGGGCAGATCAAGCGCATGGCATCCGCTATGTCTCACTAAGATACTTTAATGTCGCAGGAGCGGACCAAACGGGTGAAATCGGGGAAGCCCATGGCGTTGAGACGCATCTGATTCCTTTGGTGTTACAAGTACCATTGGGGCAACGCGATTTTATTACGGTGTTTGGTGATGATTATCCAACGAAAGATGGTACGTGTATCCGAGATTATGTGCATGTGATCGACTTGATTGATGCACATATAAAAGCACTTACTTATTTAAGAAATAAGGGTGAGAGCAATGTGTTCAATCTCGGAAGTGGTGAAGGATTCTCCGTTAAGGAGATTATTGAAGTGGCAAGAAAAGTGACAGGACATGCTATTCCTGAGAAAGTGGACGCGCGCCGTGCTGGTGATCCGTCAACGCTGATTGCATCTTCAGAAAAGGCAAGGTCGGTTTTAAAATGGGATCCAAAATATACTAAAGTTGAAACGATAATATCTGATGCATGGCGGTTCCATCTGTCACATCCAAAAGGATATAAAGCGTAGTGGAGGACGGATATGAAGGAACAAATGAGATTAGAATTTTTAAATAGTTATAATGACGCTTCTGAAGCATTTTATTTTTCACCAGGTAGAGTTAATTTAATTGGTGAACACATCGACTATAATGGTGGGATGGTGTTACCTGTAGCGATTAACCTTGGTACCTATGCACTCGTGAGTCCAAGAAAGGATTCAAAAGTTAGATTAAAATCATTAAACTTTGAATCGCTGGGTGTGATGAGCTTTGATTTAAATTCGATTGAGTATGACCCTGCCCTTGATTGGGCGAATTACCCGATGGGTGTGTTGTACACACTTCAATCTGAAGGACATAAGACACCTTTTGGATTTGACCTGCTCTTTTATGGCGATTTACCAAATGGCGCTGGTCTATCTTCATCTGCATCAATAGAAGTTTTAATGGCGACCATTGCCAACGATTATTATCACCTTGGACTTGATGGCGTTGAAATTGCGAAATTATGCCAACTATCAGAGAATCAATTTAACGGTGTTAACTGCGGTATTATGGATCAATTTTCTATTGCGATGGGTAAAAAAGATCACGCGATTATGCTCAATTGCGATACCTTAGATTACACTTATGTACCTGCGACATTAGGGGATTATCGAATTGTAATTGTAAATACTAATAAAAAACGCGGTCTCGTAGACTCGGCGTACAATCAACGTAGAAGTGAATGTGAAACCGCGTTTGGTCTTTTAAAATCCAATTATAAAAAGAGACCAATTACATCTTTGTGTGATATGATGCCTAAAGAGTTTGTTGAGGTATCAGAAGTACTTGAATCCGCCTCTGTATATAAGAGGGCCATTCACGCGATCCAAGAGAATTTCAGAACTAAAAGCAGTGAAACAGAGCTCACTGAAGGAAATCTGTTGGCTTTTGGTGAGTGGATGTACAGTTCTCATGAGTCTCTAAGCAATAATTTTGAAGTCAGCTGCTTTGAACTGGATACAGTTGTTGAGCTTAGTAGAAAAGAGCGTGGTGTAATTGGAGCAAGAATGACGGGTGCAGGATTTGGTGGTTGTGCAATAGCGCTGGTTCATAAAGATCACATAGAAACTTATGAACAGAATATTTCTATACAATACAAAGCGCTAACTGGCATAGAAGCGTCGTTTTATGTCGCGCGAATTTCAGGAGGAACCGCACGTGTTGAATAAATTGTTAATTGATGTTGAAGGACTTATACGCTTTGGTCTAGAACATCGAATGATTAGTGAGCTTGATGTGGAAGTGGTAAGAAATCAGTTCTGGAAAAGATTAAATACAATTGCAGATATCGATGAAGTTTTAAGCGCAGAGGTCCCAACTTTAGGGGTGTATGAGCTTTTAAACAATATCACCTTATCAGTAGGTGAAATGGGTGAGCCCTTAGAATATTCATATCAAGTGGAACAATTTCAAGCTGAACTCATGAGCTATTTAATGCCGAGAAATTCGGAGGTTAATCGTATTTTTTGGTCGCTACATCATGCCGATCCGAAGTTTGCTACTGAGTATTTCTATAGTCTTTCAAACGCATCTACGTATATAAGAATGGATCGCGTCAGTAAAAATATCAATTGGGTGACTGAAACGCCTTACGGTGATATGGATATTACGATCAATATATCAAAACCTGAAAAAGATCCAAAAGAGATTGCGCTTGCAAAGACTTTGCCGCCATCTGTGTATCCGAAATGCTTACTTTGTGTTGATAACGCTGGATACCAAGGCAATATCAACCATCCAGCAAGACACAATCACAGAATTATTGAAATGAATCTACAAAACGAACCTTGGTATCTTCAATACTCACCATATGTTTATTATAACGAGCATGCAATCGTGTTGTGCCGTGAGCATCGTGATATGAAAATCGATCGAAATACATTTATTAGACTTTGTGATTTTGTTGATTTGTTACCTCACTATTTTATCGGTTCCAATGCTGATCTTCATACAGTTGGCGGTTCAATCTTAACTCACGATCATTATCAAGCNNCAGAGAACGCATCATTGAGGCTTCTTCGGATTTGCTTCAAAAATGGATCGGTTATTCTGATGAAAAATATGAACTTCTCGCACATACTAATGAACGACATAATACAGTGACGCCAATTTTAAGAAAATTGAATGGCGAATACGAAATGTATCTAGCTTTGAGAAATAATAGAAAATCGGAAAGATATCCTGATGGCATCTTCCATCCGCATGCAGAACATCATCATATTAAAAAAGAAAACATCGGGTTGATAGAAGTTATGGGATTAGCTGTTCTGCCTGCGCGACTTGCAGCGGAGCTTGAGCAGTTAAAAACGGAACTCATCATCGCTTGGGACAGTAAAAAGGCTGTTCTAGATAAAATTGTATTTTCTGAAGCAACTGAAAAGCATGAAAACTGGATTCAAGAGATGAGAGCAGAAATTGTAGAATTGTTTGTGAATCATGGTAATACGGCATGTATGAATCAGACTTTATCTGACTTTCTAAAGTCACAAGTTGGGAAGAAATTTGAACTTGCGCTTAGAGATTCTGGAATATTTAAAGAACATTATGAAGGTATTGTTGCGTTTTTAACGGCTTAGAAGATTGACTTGGAGGCAAAGATGGACATTAAGATGGGCAAAGAAGAAAAGCTCAGTAAGTTACTTAATTTACCGATAGAATGGATCGAATTAAGCAACAACCAAGGTATGTCTGCAAAGTTCTTGAATTATGGAGCGATTTTACAATCATTAATGGTACCAGATGCTTCAGGATTGATTGAAAATGTGGTTATGACATATGATGACCCAAATGACTTTGTTAAAAACCCACTTTTTTTAAATGCTGTTATTGGGCCTAATGCCGGCAGGATAAAAGAGGGGAAACTTAGTATTTGTGAAAGAGTCTACAGTTTACCGGTGGATAGAATGGGCAATAATCTCCACAGCGGTCAAGAGGGCCTTCACAAGCAGCTTTGGATGGTCACTGGTGAGATGATGTCCAATGATTCTTGTAGTGTCACTTTGAAGTATGTTCATGGTCATTTACAAGGCGGCTTTCCCGGAAACATCGTCTTTGAGGTGGTGATTGAGTTAAATGATGCCAATGAATTGATCGTGACACATCGTGCTATGGCGGATCGAGATTGTCATATCAATACGACCAATCACACCTATTTTAATCTTTCTGGAAACGAAAAGCACAAAATAGACGAACATTTACTCTTCGTAAATGCGGATTATTTTTATAATTTGGATGAAAAAAGCTGTCCTATTGATGAGAAAATTCATGTTAAAGGGACGGATTATGATTTTAGGCAATTGACGCCAATTTTAAGCGCCTATAAGAGTAAGCACCAAGGCATCGATCATCCATTTTCTCTAGAGGACCCTATTGAGAAAGGAAAACCTCAAGTGATTTACAAGGACCCTGTGTCTGGTAGAACACTTGAAATTACAACCGATCAATCGGATGTGGTCATATATACAAATAATATTTCGTACAAAAACCACTATGGCATTTGTTTTGAGACGCAAAAGCGACCAAATGCTATGAATGTTGTCGATGCGGGTATTAAGTATGTAAATGAAACCAAATATGCCTTTAAAAATCAAAAATAGTTATGATGTGACCACCCTCTATAAGAGGGTGTTTTTTTATCTGTACAATTATGAATATTAAATTTATTTGATACAAAAATATTCGTATTTTGACTTGACGCAAGACGGAAACTTCTATATCATTTGTATATACGAATAAACCTTTGAAAAGCATAAAAAACATTCGGATTTTAGGAGGCGTTATGAAAGTTGCTATTCTAATGGGCAGTGATTCGGATTTTCCGGTCGTTGAACGTTGTATAGGTATTTTGAAAAAATTTGATGTGGCAGTTGTTGCTAGAGTTTTGTCAGCACATAGAACGCCACACTTAGCAGTCGAGTTTGCTATGAATGCAGAAGCAGAGGGTGTAGAAGTTATTATAGGTGCAGCTGGTAAAGCAGCACATTTACCTGGCGTAATCGCAGGTGTAACAACGCTACCTGTAATCGGTATTCCAATCAAATCATCCACGCTAGNNAAAAAATGAGAGCATATAAATCTGAAATGGCTGAAGCAGTTTTAAAGAAAGACGCTGCGATTCAGTCTCGTTATTAATTCATTAAGCTTGTGGCGTTGCTACAAGCTTATATCTGCTTATAAAGCTAATGTCCTGTTCGGTTTAAAAGTTGTTGATGTCACTTAGTGGATATCTAAATGTGGCGTCTAGTAGGTTAAGAATAAAATATATGGAGGTTCATATGAACAAGTTAGAGCAACTCTATGAAGGTAAAGCTAAGAAGGTTTTTAAAACAGAAAACGAAGATTACTATATTGTAGAATACAAAGATGATGCTACCGCATTTAACGGAGAGAAAAAAGGCACTATTTCAGATAAAGGTGTGGTTAACAATAAAATGAGCGCTCTTTTGTTTAAAATGTTAGAAGAACAAGGCATTCCAACACATTTCGAAAAATTACTTTCTGATAGAGAGCAGTACGTTAAAGCGGTTACGATTTTACCACTTGAAGTCATCGTTAGAAACGTAGCAGCTGGTTCACTTGCTAAAAGACTGGGTCTTGAAGAAGGCGTTGTAATGAAGGAAACCGTTTTAGAGTTCTGTTACAAGGATGATGCACTTGGTG
>DJWQ01000064.1 GCA_002441045.1 Firmicutes bacterium UBA6226
TCTTGATTTTTCTTAGCAGGTTTTTCTGTTCCAAAAATCAAATACAAGTATATCTTGATCGTATTAAACATCACCATGGGGCTAATACTTGGTAGCATCTATAAAGGTCTTGAAAATAAAGACTTCTATGGCTATGCCATCTATTTGGTATTACTTAGTTTTATCTATCTTGAGGACTATGTAGTGCATCGTTTTAACTTTCGATATAATCTGTATGGCGCGGCTATGCTTGGGTTATTGGGTTTAATCGTTCTGTTAAACTTACCCAGCTTTACATATAATGATGCCGTGGAAAAGCTAAGCGCGTATTTACCCGACACTTACTCAGTGGTGAGCTATGTAGAGATTAATACGCTGTATGATGAAGGTTTTGTGGAAAAGTCCAAAGTGATCAATAAAGTTGATCTTTTTGACAAGGCCTATATCGTGTATGCGATAAATTCTGAATCAAATGAGATAAAAGCTTATAAGGTTTATGAAGGGACAGGGAAAATAGAACCGGCGAATTTCGTTTATTTTCATTAATTGTCATGCAGTCATAATTATGCCATATTTGTAGCGCATACTGGTTTCAAGAAAAGCAAATGGAGGCGATATTATGATGTTTTTACCTTTACTACTTATAGGTGGTGTCGTTTATTATATGTACGCACACAAAAATGGGAGTACGATCGTTACGAAGAATCCTGAAACGATATTGAAGGAGCGCTTTGCGAGAGGCGAGATCGATGAAGCAACGTATTTGAGAATGCTTGAAACGCTGAAACATTAGTTTAAATAGATGGATTCCCCCAAAATTCATAAGGTTTAGATTTCTTTTTTGCCCCATAGGTTAATCCTACGGGGTTTTGTTTTTGTGTGGGATAAATTTTAAACAAAAAGTGTTGATAAGTTTTTTTTATGGGTATGATATGACTAAGTGGTCATATGACTGAACGGTCATAAAGGAGAAGCGTATGCCAAAAGAGACTTTCTTCAACCTTCCCGAAGAAAAACGGGATAAAATTTTAGACGTTGCGATGACTGAGTTTGAACACCTAGGATTTGACAATACTAGCATCAACCAAATCGTCGCAAAAGCAGGTATTTCAAAAGGTAGTTTTTATCAATACTTTGAAGACAAGAAGGATTTGTTTAAGCACATATTGTCACTGATCTTAGAAAAGAAGATGACATACATCACACCTGCTATGATGAACCCACTAAAACACAATTTTTTTACAGTGATACGCGATATGAATTTGTCTGGTCTTAGATTTGCTAAAGAAAATCCTAGATTTACAGCGATAGGCAGCTGGTTGCTCAAGGACTTTAAAAAGCCAATCTACAAGGAGTTTATATCAGAAAATCAAGGGCAAGCTCATGATGTGTATGTGATGCTTCTGAATAACGCCATAGAGCGTGGAGAAGTCAGGGCGGACATAGACGTAGACTTCACTGCAAGGATGATCTTCAAGCTCAGCTCTGAGTTGATCATCGACGAGATCAATCTCAACACCGACAACTGGACAGATGATGTGATCGGTGTACTAGATAAATTCATGAAACTGATAGAAAATGCAATTGCAAATCCTAACTTCATAAAGGAGGCTTAAAATGATATCCGTTAAAAATCTGTATCACTCGTATACCAACGATGACGTGTTTGCGGTTTCAGATGTGAATTTTGAGATTACTAAAGGAGAGGTATTTGGCTTCTTAGGTCCTTCCGGTGCTGGTAAATCAACCACACAAGGGGTGTTGACTGGACTTTTACCACTCCAAAAAGGCGAAGTTATGGTGGCGGGCTATGACATGAAAAAAAGAAAAAGAGAGATGTTCAATAAGATTGGCGTTTCCTTTGAACAGTCCAATGTCTATAACAAGCTGACCGCAATTGAAAACCTAGAGTTTTATAAGAAGCTGTTCGATGTGCCGACGATGGACCCAATGGTTCTACTTCAAATGGTTGGACTAGATGAAGTGGCTAATAAAAAGGCAGGGACATTTTCAAAAGGGATGAAGCATCGTCTTACTTTTATCAGAAGCATGCTCAATCATCCTGAGCTATGGTTCTTAGATGAGCCGACTACAGGACTTGACCCTGCGATATCGAGACAAATTATTGACATCGTAAAGCAAAAAAAGGCTGAAGGGACAACGGTCTTTTTAACCACTCATAACATGCAAGTGGCGGATGAGCTTTGCGATCGGATTGCCTTTATCATCGACGGCGAAATCAAACTCATCGATTCACCTAGAAATCTGAAGTTACAGTTTGGCGAAAAGCTCGTTATCGTTGAGCACATCCTCGATGGTAAGACGAAACGGGAACAGTTTTCTCTTCTCAATCACGAGGATTTGGCTAAGCTAAATGTCATCATGCAGACAGGTAAGGTCGAGATGATGCACACGAAAGAGGCAACACTTGAAGAAATCTTTATCAAGGTAACAGGGAGGGGGCTTGAGTAATATGCAAAAACTCTGGACGACCTTTATCAAAGATATAAAGCTTTCTTATCAGGGCATTTATTTCTATATGGAAATCGGTATGGCGGTGGTGTTTATCCTAGTGATGCTGTTTGCTGTACCTGAGAATTTTGATCGGACGCAGACCTTTTATGCCTTTGTTGAAATCGATTCAATCAAGGGGCAGTTGACAGAGACCGTATTCGACAGCGATGGATATCACCTAGAGCTGTTTGACAGTCGAGAGGCACTGGAAGAGGCACTTTCAGAAAATCGATCTGCTGTAGGAGCACATATCTATATGGATGGTGATCAGCCAGTGATCGACTTGGTACTTCAAGGTCATGAAAGTGAGAGTATGAAAGCCTTTCTAAAATCTACTTTAGAAGGGGAGTTTATGGCTGAAATGCCAAACTATGTGGATAAAACCACAGTGGTTTCACTAGAAGCAACCCCTGTTAGACTATCGGATCGCGCCAATATTTTACCGATGTATCTGGTGTTAAACGTCGCCTTTATGGGACTTTTCATCATAGCCGCATATGTGTTCTTGGATAAAGAGGAAGGTGTCATCAAGGCCTTTGCAGTAACGCCTGTAAAAGTATGGCACTATCTAGTGAGTAAAATTATGATCATGGCTTTAATGGGTGTTCTGATCTCAGTGATCGTCGTGATTGCGCTGATGGGTTTAAAAGTTAACTATGCACTGATGATACTGACGATTTTGGTTTTTAATGTTTTTGGCTCTATATTGGGACTTCTTATTACGAGCTTTTTCGACAGTATGACTAAGGCGATGGGGGCATTGTTCTTTTCGATCTTTGTCTTGATGTTCGGTGGTTTCTCATACTTTTTGCCGTCGTTTTCACCAATATGGATCAAATTTTTACCATCTTACCCGATGATTTTTAGCTTTAGAGAGCTTCTTATGGAAAACGGTGATTTAGGTTACTTGTTTACCAATCTAGCAATCTTCACAGGACTCAGTGTGATTTTGTTTGTCTATACGAACTTTAGATTTAAGAAAACCTTAACGGTCTAGGAGGTGCATGATGAAAAAAATACTTGCAATTATAGGCCGAGATATTAAAAGTGGTACGAGAGATTGGCTGATTATCTATCTGAGCTTGGCGTCAATTCTCATCGCTTTAATTTTAAAGGCGTTAATTCCATCGGTAAGTAATTCCTCGCTGAATCTCGTCGTAACTGAAGACACATCACCTGTTTTTGTCCAGTATCTAGAAGGTAAGGCGCAGGTGAGTCTGGTTTCAGATCAAGCAGCACTGGAAGAAAGAGTTTTGAGAATCGATGATGTACTCGGCGTCGTTGAAACCGGTGGCACATACAGCATTATCAAGCAAGGTAATGAAGCTTATCAAATGGAGGAGCCACTGAGATATATCTTGAATGCATATGATTCTCAAGACGTTAAATTGCCTATAAAAATTATGTTCTCAGATATTGGATGGCGCATGTCACCGATTAAACTTGAAGGCGGGGCATTGCTCATCATCTTTACGACTGTCTTTGGCGGTATGCTGATTCTATTGAACCTAGTAGAGGAAAAGATGAGTAACACTTTAAGTGCCATAAATGTAACGCCAATTAGTCGATCGCAATTTATCTTCGGGAAGGGCATACTCGGTTTTTCTATTCCGATCATCGGTGGTATATCTGCAGCTCTAATCTTGGGCTTTACGGGCATCAACATAGCGATGTTTATCGTAACGGTGGTTGCTTTAGCCTTTATCAGCATCATCATTGGTTTTAGCATCGGCGTGATGAACAGTGAGCCAATCTCCGCCATTGCCAGCATGAAAATGGTGTTTTTTCCAGTTCTTGCATCGGTGTTTGGAGCGATGTTCTTACCTGAAAAATGGTTAGTAATCCTTTACTGGTCACCTTATTACTGGGCATATCAAAGTATCCATGGCATCTTACTTCAAGAATCGACATGGCATATGGTTTTAGTGAATGCGGGCATCATAATTGGCCTAACTGGACTCGTCTTTTTAGCACTTAGAAAGCGAATCCAGCATGGTCTTAAGTAAAGTTGAGCGAATGAGAAGTTTGAATAGGAGGTAAGTATGAACGGACTTGCATTGTTGGGTATTCTTTTGATACTGTATGCAGCAGCTGTGGTTTTAATTGCAATAAAGAAGCCTGAAAAGATTTGGAATATGGCGAAAATTCGTATGTTCATTAAAATTTTAGGGGAAAGCGGTACGGTTATTTTCTTCTACGTATTTGCAGCGATCTGCTTTGGTGTTGGCATTTGGCTGGTTATAAAATAAAATGTCAATGACAAAAGATAAGACTTGAAAAATTGCCCTCTTAATTGTGATAAATTAGCAGTATCGCGTTAATTTGTTATCAGTTAAGGGGGTTTTTACAGAAAAGAGAATTAAGCGTATATTGATATGGAGTAATCCGTTAGATTGGGGAGGAAAAGAATGAAGCAGTTTATAATAGAAGAACCGTTTTGGGAAGTTTTTCCCAGTGCAAAAATAGGCATACTCATCTTTAAAGGAATCGATAATAAAATAGACAGTAAGAAAGATTACGATCAAGTATATGGACAACTGCTCT
>DJWQ01000154.1 GCA_002441045.1 Firmicutes bacterium UBA6226
TTTTATTGTCACAAAATGAAATGGAGGGATAGGAAATGTACATTACAATTAAGAAATCAAACAACATCGATGAGAAATCTATAGAAGCTTGGTTTCCAGTTGCAGAAGAAAAGTTTAGTAAAATCTGCGAGGAGCTTGGAATAAGTGTTTCAACAAATGCCAATTGCTATATTGTCGATTCAAATGACAGTGATTTGATTAGTGTCATTAAAGAAAGATACTGCAACGTTGATGAACTGAACTTTCTAGTAAAGAGGCTAGATAGCTTTGATGCAAAAGAAAAAAATACTTTCTTTGCTTCTGCTGTTGCCACTGATGCTCAATCACTTAAAGAGCTTATCAACCTGACCTACAATACCCATTGTTACAGTGTCATCTGTGACTTTAGTAATCTGAATGCGGTGGGCAGGGATGTATATCTCAATGAGGTCGGTGCTGCTACTACAAAAGAACTTGAAGCAATCGATGGAAGAGCCGTGGTTGATGAACTTATGAAATTCAGTCCAATGAAAGTTGTAACACCTTATGGAGTCCTTTATCAAAATAGAAATCAACCTGAACAGGTTTATGATGGTAGGCACTTTCCGTGTTATTACTGGCAAAGTGAAATAGCTACAGTATGTCTTGAAGCTCATGGAGATCAGGAGTTCATTTACATGCCGTGCCCTTCTAGCTCTATTGAAAAGGCGTTGATTCGATTAGAAGTTAAGGACATCGAAGAATGTAAACTTTCCTTTGAAAGCGATATGTTGCCTAGTAGGTTGATTGAGTTCATTAGCAAAGATGAATCGATGGCGGCCAAGGTAAATATGCTAAATGATTTTTCAAAGCGTTTTAAAGAGATGGGTGGTCATGAATCTCAATATTTTGAAAAGTTAATGGCGTACATCAGACCAAGAAACCTGTATGAAATAAACGCTTTAATAGATCATATGCATGAATTCCAAATGTTCGATGGTATTAAAAGTGCCGAAGAATATGGGCGGTATATGATTTGTGACTCTGGTCATTTTGAATACGATGAAAATCTTGAGGACTACATCGATTTTAAAAGGTATGGCGAACAGAGAATGAATAATGAATGTGGCGCTGTGACCCATACCGGTTACATTACTTATTATGGTTCAAGTATGAAACTGCAGGATGTCCTACTAGAGAATCTCGGTATAACAATTCAAAACACTGACCAAGTTCATCAAATGAAGCTCTATATGCCTCTGAAAGCCATCACTTATGATGTTGAAAATGACTATGGCTACATGGAAAAATCATATGATTCTGAGGAGATCCCTTCGCATGAGCTCACTAAATACGAAGAGGAAATCCTAAAAGCAATTGAAAAACGCAGATTACCGGGTGAGGAACAAAGGGGGATGATGAAATATTATAGTGAATGTGACAGCTTGAACGCAAAGGTTTCAAAATATGAGTTCACCGTTGAAGAAGTATGTGGTGAACTGATGGGGGTTGCAGTTCTTACACTTAATGATGACTTAACGGAAAAAGAACTGGATCTCATCAAGAGTGAGGTAACTGGTCAAGCATCTGATGGCTATGTGCCCAAAAATAATATGGGAGTAAGTAGGTTAGAATGAGCCCGTGCAAGCCTTTCTTACAATACTTTATCCCATATTAAAGTGGTACGCTTATACCATTTTAGTTAATTTATCAATCAAACTGCTGTCATCATTCCAGTCAGAAAGTGTAGATGCAGTTATTTCAGGATAAGCTTTTTCTAACGCATCTCGTTTCCGCTCCGTATCAAGTTTGGCATATATCTCTGTTGTTGAAATATCAACATGTCCTAAAATATCACGGATATAGATCAGGTCAATTCCGGCTTGATATAAATGCATAGCTTTTGAGTGTCTAAAAATATGTGGCGTGATTTTGAAATCAGAGAGATGTATTGATGATTCAACTGCCCGTTTTTCATATTTTTTAATGATATAAGAAATACCTTTTCTTGTGTATGGAATGTGATGGCAGTTAATAAACAAAGGCATGTTTGTTGCTTTTAAATCTGGATACCCTAATTCAGAAAGATATTGTCTTAGCAGCAACACTGTATTTTTCATAATCGGGACATGTCTTGTTTTTTCTCCTTTTCCCGTCAAAGTGATAATAGAGGGATTTTCAAAACGAATGTCTTTAACTTTCAGATTACACAGCTCACTTACCCTTGCTCCTGTGTCATAAAGAACCGTTAATATAACCAATTCTTTTCTTTCAGATAAAATGGAGCGATTAGGCAATGCTAATAATGCTTTCATTTCTAGTGGTGTCAGATACCCCACCACTGTTTTAGGACTTCTTTTTTGAGGAATTGCCATTATTTTTTGGCATAAAAACAGATGCTCAGGTGCTTCAATTTGTAAATAACTGAAAAAAGAATTTAATGCCGTTCTTCGGTGGTTTCTGGAGTTTATACTGCAACCTCTAGCGGACTCAATCCAATCATAATAGTCCTTAATCAGTTGTTGCGTAATCTTTGAAATCGTTAACTTTTCAGGTGGAATATGCTTTTCATCTCTACAAAATATTAACAATAATTTGAAAGCATCACGGTAATTTTTGATTGTATTGATGCTTGCATTTCGTTGCCCAGACATATATGTTGTTAAAAAATTGGTTAGATAATAGGAAAAATCAGAAGTTTTCATGATCGTCACCTGCTGTAAAAGGAATAATATCAGAATATTGATCTTCCAAAATTTGGCCTATTGTTGGATATATTTCTGCGGTTATTCTTAAATAGTAAGTTGTATATCGAAATAGGCTATGTCCCATATAAGCTTTTAGGTATGGATAGCAAGTGTTCAGATCTTTTCCTTCTTTCACCCAATTCCTAAGGCAATGAACGGCAAATGTATGCCTGAAATCATGAATTCGGATTTGATGATTCTTGCCGCCATGAGAGATATTTGCATTTCTTAAGAACCTGCGAAAATTGCCATAGATGTTCATATATTTTATTGGTTCTTGTGTTCTTGATGGAAAGAAATATTGGTGCTGCTCATTTGAATGGACCTGTTGATAGTAAACTGTACATCTATTTTGCATGTCTTCTGAGAGTGGAACGAGGCGTTCACCCGAATTTTTAGCCCCAACAATTCTAATTACCCCATTTTCGATATCAACATTTTCTGTCAACAAACTTGTTGCCTCAGAAACACGAAGCCCACAAGAATACAACAGCCTAAAAAATAAAGGCATAATGAGGTGCCTATAGGGATACTGATGTGAAAAATGGCAACTATCCGTGGAATTGAAAAATCGAATTAGTTCTTCATTGCTGTATATATGCGGGGTATACCTCTTTTCTGGTGGCAATGTCTTTATTGGGAAAATATACGCAGTTGTACCCTTATCACATTGATATTTTGCAAGATGGCAGATTGGTGTCATTTGGAGTCGCAGCGTTTTGGGAGAAAGATAACGATTAATGCCTCTTTGGTGCCATGCCATAACAATACGCTTTGATAAAATACTTTCATTCGGAAAATTCTCATAGCAAAATTGATCAAACGACTTTAAAACTATTGAAGGACCATAATAAATATTTCCAAGTCCGTGTTTTAATCTGATAAACCCACCAATATCACCAGCTAACCCGCTTTTAAATGTTAAATCATTAAAATTCGCCATTTTTTCCTACCCCCAATTTACTTACATCGATAGCGCAATCTCGAAGTCGTTTTACATCAACATTCAAATAAATCGATGTTGAGTCACTGGATTTATGGCCTAATATGTTTGATATTTCATTTAAGGGTATATTTTCTTCCATAAGCGTAGTTGCTAACGAATGCCTTAACGAATGCATTCCATTTCTCTTTTTAGCTGATATAGGCAGTTTTGCTCTAACCATATACTTCTCCACGGTTTTATAGAGATGATTTTTATAAGAAAGCTCTGTATATGGTGGTAAATGCTTAATAAACACATGTGGATTATCTACTTTAGGTCTGGAATACTGAATGTAATCAATGATTGCCCACCCGACGTCTTTTAAAAGCGGAAGTGTAAGTGGTTCTCCAGTTTTAGATTGGATGATTACAATTTTGTTTTCCCTCCAGTATAAGTTTTCAAATTTTAGATTTTTAATATCACAGCTTCTCATACCAAGTCTTGCAACAAGAAGTATCATTGCATAATCTCTTTTTTCATTTGGATTGTTCTGATCAATTGCATCTAATAGCTGTTGTACTTCATTTTTTGTCCAAAAGGATGGCAAACTATGATGATATGTACCCCTAACTGTTCCAATAAAATACGAGAAATCTTGACTTGTGATGTTTTCAAAGTACAAATAGCGTAGGAATAATCTGACTGCGCCTGCGTGATTTTTTATTGTTGATTTTTTATACTCTGCAAGTGTTTCGATGTATTTAAATATTGTCTCAGATGTCCATTCTTCTATAGATGAACAATTGCTCTTCTCAAGAAACTGCATAAATTTGATGATGCTGCACAAATAGCTTTCGATAGTCATGGGCGAATATTCGCCCTCCAATAAATGTTTTCCATACAGATTCATAAGTTCAATGTACTGTACATTCTTCAACTTGGTCACTGGTTTATAGATTCTCAAAGGAATTTCACTGTATCGAGTATAATGATCCAAAATAAAAATTGCTCTTTTTATAAAGTTTTTATTGCGATTATTAAACTCAGTCTTACTACTCCTTTGTTCAAAATATTCCATCGCAATTTCTAAGCTAAATTCATCAACTCCCCTATTTTCAAAGTATCGTGTCATACCATTCCAGAAATATCTGAAATTATCCCTTGTTAATTTGCTGTGACCTGAAGCTTCAAGTTCGTTTAAAACTGCCTTAGTCAATTCGTGTAAATTTTGTTTCATCAAAACCCTCCCAAATATAATTAGTAGCTTAAAAAGCCCTCAATTATATTATAATGGAGTTTATAAATATGGGATAAAGTCTTGTAAGAAAGGCTTGCACGGGCTCATTCTAACCTACTTACTCCCATATTATTTTTGGGCACATAGCCATCATTATGCGACTTGTCACATAATGATTGATATGCTCCGAAATGAAAAATATAAAGGGGATGCGCTTTTCCAAAAGACATACACGGATAGCAATTACAGTCGACGACCTAATAAAGGTGAGAAAGACCAATTTTACTGCAAGAATCATCATGAGCCTATCGTAAGCAAAGAAGTGTTTTCTAAGGCACAAAAGCTGATAACACAAAGAGCGAAGAGTAAGGCTGTTAACAAGAACGTGTACCAAAACAGATATGTATTAAGCGGCAGAATCGTCTGTGGAGAATGCGGGTCCAAGTTTAGGAGAAAAACAAACTACTCTGCCGGTAGAAGTTATATCGCCTGGAGCTGCATAGGGCATATTGAAGACAAGGACAGCTGCTCCATGCTATTTATTCGGGATGGAGAGATAAAGGCTACCTTTGCCACCATGATGAATAAGCTTGCCTACAGCAGAAAGATTATCCTTGGGCCACTTTATGATGATATAAGTAAAAACCAAGAAGAGTGTGACCTTGAAAGAATTGATGCCATCGATAAGCGCATGGAGCAATTGACCGAAGAGCGCAATACACTTATTGGCCTTATGACAAAAGGGTTTCTTGAACCGGCACTTTTTAGCAAGGAACGAAATGCTCTGGATAGCGAAATAAAAAATCTAACCACTGAGAAGACGAATCTGGTCATGTCATTTACAAGTGGCACATCACAGGCAGATGAGGTAAAGGCGCTTTTTGATTATGTTTCTAAAGATAAGTTTGATGGCAACTATACAGACGAGGCGTTTGAAAAGTTTGTAGAAAACATCATTGTAAATTCAAGGGATGAACTGATATTTGAACTAAAATGTGGACTTTCCCTTAAAGAAAGGGTGGTGAGGTAAATGGCCTATGTACCATACGGATATACAATTACGGACGGAGTTGTTACCGTTGATGAAAGGGCTGCGGATCAAGTAAGTGATTTCTTTGAAAAGTACATTTCAGGACTTTCTCTAGCTGTGGCCGGTGAGCAGGCTGGTATTGAAAAGACACATTCATCCATGGGGCATATTTTGAAAAATGTCAACTATCTTGGAAATGACGTATACCCCGCAATCATTGATAAAGAGACGTTTGATAAGGCTGAAGAAGTTAGAAGTAAACGTGCGAAGGACTTAGGGCGGATTGCAGAGCTTGCAGCTTTCAGTGCTCCCCCACCTATAGAGCGATTTAAAGTGAGAAAATCAGAAGGTAAGCTTCCAGATGATCCAGTAGCGCGAGCGGAGTACCTGTATAGTCTGATAGAAAGCGAGGTTTAAATTGGCAGAGAAAAACATAACTGTAATTCCAGCACGAAAAAGGGTCGGAAGTACAGCCGCAAAAGAAAAAGTAAAGAAACTACGTGTTGCTGCTTATTGCCGTGTTTCTACAGAAACTGAAGAGCAGAACTCAAGCTATGAGGTGCAGGTGGCGCATTACACCGAGTTTATAAAGAAAAATGCTGAATGGGAGTTTGCAGGCATATTTGCAGATGACGGCATTTCAGGCACGAACACGAAAAAACGAGAAGAGTTCAACCGCATGATCGACGAGTGCATGGAGGGGAACATCGATCTGGTTATTACAAAATCCATCAGTCGATTTGCCCGTAACACTCTGGACTGCCTAAAGTATATTAGGCAGCTAAAGGATAAGAACATATCGGTGTTTTTCGAGAAAGAGAACATCAACACAATGGATGCCAAGGGAGAGGTGCTTCTGACCATTATGGCATCCCTCGCGCAGCAAGAAAGTCAGAGCCTTTCCCAGAACGTTAAGCTTGGACTTCAGTATCGATACCAGCAAGGGAAAGTCCAGATCAACCATAATCGCTTTATGGGGTACACAAAAGATGAAGAAGGAAACCTAATCATTGTTCCTGAAGAGGCTGAAATCATTAAGCGCATTTACAGAGAGTACCTTGAGGGTAAAAGCCTAGCAGGCATTGGTAGGGATCTTGAGAAGGACGGTATTTTAACAGCTGCAGGAAAACCAAGATGGCGACCGGAGACCATAAAGAAGATTCTGATGAACGAAAAGTACATCGGTGATGCCCTTTTACAGAAGACCTTCACCGTGGATTTTCTTACAAAGAAAAGAGTCAAGAATGAAGGCCATGTCCCACAGTATTATGTTGAAAATAGCCATGAGGCGATCATACCAAAGGAACTATTTTTACAGGCTCAGGAAGAACTTCATCGCAGGAATAATATTTACACGGGGGCAGATAAAAACAAAAGACTCTATAGCAGTAAATACGCTTTGAGCACCATAACCTTCTGCGGAGATTGCGGGGACATTTACAGACGGGTCTACTGGAATATACGTGGTAGAAAAGAGTTTGTTTGGCGATGCGTTACAAGAATCGAGCAAGGCCCTGAAACGTGTAAGAATCGAACGGTAAAAGAAGGAGATTTATATGATACGGTAATGACTGCCATTAATAGACTCCTTGCCGGTGGAGATAACATGATAAGAACACTAGAAGATAACATCCATGCGGTAATTGGTGACACCACAGAATATAAGATTTCAGAGATTAACAAACTGCTAGAGGAAAAGCAGAAAGAAGTAATCAGCCTTGCCAACAAGGGAAAAGATTACGAATTCCTAGCTAATGAGATTGATAAGCTCCGTGAAGAGCGACAGAGGCTTCTTGTGGAAGATGCATCCTTAAGTGGTGAGAATGAGCGGATAGACGAACTGATAGGATTTATCCGCAGGAACAAATATCGCACCCTACTGTATGATGACACTTTAGTAAGGAAGCTGATCCAAAACGTCACGGTGTACGAAAAGCACTTTGTGATTAGCTTTAAATCTGGCATTGAAATTGAAGTGTGAAAAACGGATTATAGAATTGGCCGTTTTACTTAGCTAAATGGAACTAGCAATTATCAATTTAGTTATTGACAATCTTATCAAAAAACATTATCATATAAATATAAATCGGACGTATGACCGAATTACGGGGGTGATGCTATTGTGTCTACTGAAACAAATGAACAAACGCAATCGGAAAGAATATTATTAGCAGCGAACACATGTATATCGACTAGAGGTTACGCAAATGTTTCAATGAGAGATATTGCTGATGAGGCGGGAGTAGCTTTAAGCCAGTTAAATTATTATTTTAAAAACAAGGAGGGATTGTTTAAAGAAGTTGTAAGAATGATGATTTCAAAGTATTTAAAGGAGATTGAGGCATCATTAAAGCAGGAAAATTCACCTCGCAAAAGAGCAAAAGGCTTAATTAATTACTTTAAAAATATGTTGCAACATAATCCGGAACTTTTCAGATTGCTCTATGATTTTACAGGGTTAGCTATTTGGTCTCCTGTATTTAGTAGTTTGCTTAGTGAATTATTTAAAGAGTTATCGGACATGATTGAAAAATATATTTTTAAAGATCTTCAATTAAAGGAATTAAAAGGCTATTCAACAAAAACTTTGTCTCGGTTGATTTTAGGGTCGATGTTTGGTACAGGTATTCAGGTTTTACTTGACCAAGATGAAGAATTGCCTGAAGCATTAAACGCTATGCAAATATTATTTGAATAAGTATATGAAAGTGAGGTAATTTATTATGGCAGGATTAATTGAAAAGTCAGTCAATTTAGGTCTTGGGTTGTTTTCTTACTCTAGAGAAAAAATTGAAGAAGTGGTTGATGAATTGGTGAATAAAGGTGAAGTTACTAGGAAAGATGCAAAGGATCTGGTTAATGATTTAGTGAAAAAAGGCGAAGAACAACGTGAAGATTTCAAGAAAATGGTCAAGGATGAAATCTTAGAAGCTATAGAGGCAAAAGATATTGCCCGCAAAGAAGATCTCATGGAAAAAGAGGACTTCAGAAAGATTATAAGAGAAGAGTTAATTGATATATTAAGAGAGAAAGAAATAGCTACAAAGAAGGATATAAACGATTTAAAAAAATAGGATTTTGATTGGTCAGTTAAAAGACAGAACGACGGTAGATTTTCAAATGTTGGTTATGTCTTTAGCTGAGCAATCTATTAATTGGGAGGTGTTAGAAATGGGAATAGCTATAGTTACCGACTCAAATTGTGATTTACCCATTGAATATATTTCCAAAAACAATGTACATGTTATTCCATTTACCTTTGTACTAAATGGGATTAATTATACAGATGATTTTGGAAAATCTTTAAGTTACAAGGAATTTTACGATGGAATTCGAAATGGAAGTATGCCAACAACTGCTCAGATTACTGCATATACTTTTGAAAATGAGTTTAGAAGTTTTGTTTCAAAAGGAGATTCAGTTATCTATATAGGTTTCTCATCCGCTCTAAGTGAAACGTTTAATGGTTCTGTTCTAGCTAGAAATAAAATAATGGAAGCGGACCCAGAAGCAGATATAACGGTGATTGATTCGAAAAGCGCTTCTGTTGGTCAGGGCTTATTGGTGTACTATGCGTGCGAGATGTTAAATCAAGGAAAATCTAAACAAGAAATCGTAGATTGGATTGAGTCTAACAAACTCAAGGTAAATCACTGGTTTACTATAGATAATTTGGAACATTTAAAGAGAGGGGGACGAATATCAGCCACCAGTGCAGCTATAGGTGGTTTGCTTGAAGTTAAACCGGTTTTAAATGTCTCTAATGATGGAAGCCTTAACGTTGTAAAAAAAATTAGAGGAAGAAAAAAATCAATCAGGACTTTATTTGAAGAATTTAAAACTCGTGCCATTAAACCAGAAGAACAGATGATATATATCGCTCATGGTGATTGTATAGAAGATGCAGAGTATCTAAAATCTCTGATTCTGAGTGAGACAACGCCCAAAGATATCGTAATAAATAGTTTAGGGCCAATTATAGGGACCCATACAGGACCAGGCATGGTAGGTGTATTTTTTTTAGGGAAAGAAAGATAGTTATGTTGTCGTTTTCACTAATATTTAAAAAGGTATATTAGCTTACTAATGTTTAAGCAGATATAGATGACAGAGCGTCTTTTTAATCTATATCTGCTATTTCTTTTATAAAAAATGAGATTAGACTGAGTGGTGATAAATGATGGCGGTTAGTAAATATAGAAAATTTAAGAGATCCAAGCAAATTGTTACGATTTTTGTAAATCATGGATTTGGCACGTTAATAGACAGATTAGGCATCCTTAAATATCTTAAAATAGAGAAGCAAACCAAAGAATATACAGAGAGGGAAAATTTAAAATTATCAGTTGGTGAGAGGTTGAAATTATCTTTCGAAGAATTGGGGCCGACATTTATAAAATTAGGTCAAATCATGAGTACTAGACCAGACTTATTGCCTCGTGACATTATACACGAGCTGGAAAAACTTCAAGATGCAGTGGCTCCATTTCCCATAACTGAAGTAAGGGAAGTAATAGAATTTGAGTTGGGAGATAAACTTGAAAACATATTCAGAGAGTTTAAAGAGGAACCTATAGCTGCAGCCTCTATTGGTCAAGTCCATCGTGCAAAATTATTATCGGGTAAAGAAGTGGTAGTAAAAGTTCAAAGACCAAATATCGAGAAAAATATTGAGCTTGATATAGGTATATTAAAAGATCTGGCAGATTTTATTGATAATCGAACTAGGTTTGGAAAACTTTATAGCTTTAGCAAAATGGTGGAAGAATTTGAGACTACTTTAACGAATGAATTAGACTTTAGAATGGAAGGAGAAAATGCGGAAACTTTTAAAGTGAATTTCGAGGATGATGCCAATGTAATTGTTCCAGAGATTAGTTGGATTCATACAACTAATCGTGTTTTAACAATGGAAGAAATCCAAGGGGCTTCGTTAAAGAATTTTGAAGTATTAGATCAATTAGGGTTGGATAAAACAATAATTGCAAGAAATTTAGCTAATTCTATTTTATATCAGATATTACGGGATGGTTTCTTCCACGGGGATCCTCATCCGGGGAATATAATGGTGCTTGAGAATAATACAATAGCATTTTTAGATTTAGGTATGATAGGACAATTGAACAATCATAGGAAAAACCAATTCCTGAAAATGTTGATGGGAATAACGCTGAAAGATAGTAAACTGATTGTTCAAGCAATTGTTGAACTTGATGCAATGTCAGAAAGAATCAATATGAGAAACCTGGAAAAAGATATTGATCGATTGAGAGATCAAGTATTGTCGGTTCCATTAAGTCAAATAAAAATTGGTGAAGTTTTTAATGAAATTTTTGATTTGGCATTTTCTTATAATATTATGATTCCTGGAGAATTTACCATGCTTGCCAAATCCCTTATTACGCTGGAAGGGTTGGTTGAAAAATTGGATCCAGAGCTAAATGTCTTGGAAATTGCCGAACCTATTGCGGGAAAGTTGGTTTTTACATTAATTACCCCAGAGAAAATTGGTAGGGAAATCCTGGGTGGCGCTATGGACTACAGCAATCTTGTTCGAAAATTCCCTTCTATTTTCTTGAATTTTCTAGATAAAATGGAACACGATGACTTTACAGTGCAACTTAAGCTTAAAGAGGCAGACCGATATGCGCAAAAGCTTGATAAGGCATTTAACCGGTTATCAATCAGCCTAGTGTTGCTATCCTTAAGTATAGTAATCGCAGGAACAATCGTTGGATTAAGTTTAACTGATGTGGAAGGATCTAATTTTATAACAGTCGCAAGTACAACACTAAGAGGCAGCCTTATCATAGCAGTAAGTACCTTTGTGGCACTGATTATTTCAATTTTCAGATCAAAACGAATATAACCTAATCAATGAAAAATAACTTTAGAGGTGAAAAATTAATATGGTAGTTGATATGATGCTTTTTTTTGCGATTTATTCATTCTTAGGATGGGTACTTGAAACTGCATTTGCAAGTATAATACACAGAAAATTTATCAATAGAGGCTTCCTGATAGGACCCTTTACACCGATTTATGGATTTGGCGGGATTCTTACCGTTTCATATTTTAATTGGAGTCCATTTTCTATAGATGATAAATCTTTATTGTTGATTATGAATTTGATTGTTTCAATATTATTAGTTACAATATTGGAGTTTGTTACTGGATTTGCATTGGAAAAAATATTCCATTCAAAATGGTGGGATTACAGCGATAATTTTTTGAACCTCAAAGGGTATATATGTATTAAATACTCAATTTTATGGGGAGTGCTTGCCTTTGCATTACTTCAGATGGTCCATCCAATTGTTATAAATTTAGTTCACATCATTCCGGCTCAGTTAAAAAATTCTGTTGCTATCATTTTCATTGTTTATTTTATTATTGATACTACAAAATCTATTGTTGATGTATTGCATTTAAGAAAAACAATTTTACATTATTCTGAGCTATCGGTGCGGGTATATAAAGATAAGGTTATAAAATATAAAAGGATATTTCTTGCCTTTCCTAAATTACTATTCTTAAATGCGGGTATTATAAATCGCGATGTGAGGAGAATTTTGAATGGTAGAGTTAATAAAATCAAAACTGAATTTAAAAATAAATTTCAACCTTGAAAAAGAATATTGCGATTGTGTTCATGATTTGATTGATCACGAAAAGGTAAAATCAATGAAAAATTATATGCAACATGGGGATATTAGTTGTTACTCCCACAGTCTACATGTGTCATATACAAGTTTTCGATTATGTAAGAAACTTGGGCTGGACTACCTTTCTGCAGCAAGGGGTGGGCTGCTTCATGATTTTTTCTTGTATGACTGGCACGCTGATAAAAAAACTTACACTGGGCTACATGGATTTGTTCATCCTGGCATAGCATTGCAAAATGCTAATGAGTATTTTGCACTGAATAATATCGAGAAGGACATTATTGAAAAACATATGTGGCCATTAACAATAAGGCTACCAAGATATAAGGAGGCTTATGTCGTCCTAATGGTAGATAAATATTGTGCCTTTTCTGAAACATTGAATTTAATACCTAGATTCTACGTGCAATC
>DJWQ01000133.1:0-3474 GCA_002441045.1 Firmicutes bacterium UBA6226
AAAGGAAATCATGATTATTGGTGGGTCTCTAAAACAAAGATGGATCCTGTTTTTAAGACCATTAATTTTGTACACAATACCTACGGTGTATATAAAGACTACGCGATTTGTGGTACGAGAGGTTGGATTTGTCCTGGAGATAATTTTTCAGAAGAAGATGAGCGGGTTTATAAACGTGAGTTGATTCGATTAGAACTCTCAATCAAAGAAGCAATAAAAAACGGTTTTAGTAAAATTGTAGGTGTTCTACATTTTCCACCGACCAATGAGCATAAATCGCCATCTGGATTTACAGAAATTTTTGAACGATATGGGATTGGGCATGTCATCTATGGACATGTTCATGGAAAAGGGAATTTCAGGAATGCATTAAAAGGGGAATATCATGGTGTTAATTACTATCTAACATCATGTGATTATTTAGATTTTAAGCTATTAAAGCTTTTAGATTAGAAAGGCGTTATTTAGGTGAATAATTTGAGATGTGAGTCCACAGAGGACTACTTCAAGAAAAGAATTGAGTTAATTGAACTTTTAGAAACAGGCGTACTTGATAAAGAGGGTTTTATAAATGAAAACTATGCTTTGATGAGTTCCTTTAATCCAGGCGGTGTTAAGGTTACTACAGTAGAGGATGGTATCATAAAGTATCATTATTTTAATACAATGGCAAAGAAAAAAATGCTCGAGTCTGATGCAATTGAATTCAAAGATGCTTATCGATCTAGACGACTTCGTGATGAAGCATATGATTTATATATTAAGAAAGATAAGATTACATTAAATATGCTTGAAACCGTTAATTACAAAGGTGTTGAAGCTTATTTTATACTCATGAATTCACGATCCTTAATGGGACAGATTTTTGAAATACGGTTTAATCAGTATGAAAAAGTGGTATTACATTCTAAAGACCGTAAAATTTTGTATAAGCTAAAAGAGATGGGTTGTTTCTCTGAAGAACCAATAGCATCGGTGATAGCGACATATGTAAACACAAAAATCTACTAAGGAGGCGACTGTATGGAACTAAAAAAAGCACTTGAACAAGGTATGTCTTTGACAATCCAAAAAAAAGTGACTGTTGATGACGCAGCGTTGCATTACGGAAGTGGAAAGATTCAGGATTTGTTCGCAACACCAAGACTCGTTGCACTGATGATTGAGGCAAGTACTCAATTAATAGATGGTGCATTACCAGAAGGATATGTCTCAGTGGGACATCACTTCGAAGTCGACCATTTCAAGCCTACACTCGTTGGTGCAACAATAACGATTGAGGTGAAAATAGCCAATGTCGTCGATAACCGATATACACTTGAGATGAATGCGTATGATGAATTTGGTCCAATTGGCTCAGGTAAGCATACTCGAAGCATTGTTGATTATAAGATTCTAGTTAAAAGAGCACAAGATAGAGAAAGGGCAGGCAAATAAGAAATTATGCAAGTTTTGAAAGACATTAAAGCGATTATATTTGACTTAGATGGAACGTTAGTGGATTCGATGTGGATTTGGAAACAAATCGACATCGATTTTCTTGAGAAGAGGGGAATTGCGTTACCAGATGACTTACAAAAAGAAATAGAAGGAATGAGTTTTACCGAAACTGCTAATTATTTTATTTCACGTTTTGGATTAAAAGAACCCTTAGAAAGCATTCAGGATGAATGGAATGATATGGCTAAGATTTTTTATGGCTCAAGAATTCCATTAAAAGAATATGCCAAGCAGTTGATCGAGTACGCAAGTACAAACCAAATTAAACTCGGTATCGGAACGAGTAATTCGAGAGAGCTTCTTGAGGAAGTAACACGTGCTCACGCGATTCACACTTATTTCGAATCGATGCGCACATCGTGTGAAGTGGCTAAAGGGAAACCAAGTCCAGATATTTTTCTGAAAGTTGCTGAGGACTTAGGTGTATCACCTGAACAATGTCTTGTATTTGAAGACACACATGCAGGCGTTCTTGCTGCAAAAAATGCTGGGATGAAAGTTATAGCGGTTTATGATGATTTATCTGCTCCCTATCGAGATGTGATAGAAGCAGATGCAGATCATTATATCCTAAGTTTTAAAGAGCTTTTTAGTGCTTAATTATGGGAATATGTTAGGAGTTCGAGTGAAAAAAGGGCAAGAAATTGAGATCAAAATAGAAAAAATGAAATATCCAAACGTAGGTATTGGTACTTTTGAAGGTGAGTCAGTGCGTATCAAGGGTGCGCTGACTGGTCAAACCTTGAAAGCGAGAATCAGTAAGAAAAGATCCAACAAAATTGAAGCAAGACCATTAGAGGTGATCGAGAGATCTGATAGAGAAAAGGCATCTTTTTGCGAACACTTTGGAAGCTGTGGTGGGTGTATGCTCCAAACATTGGATTATGAAGGTCAATTATCCATTAAACGCGAAATGGTAAAGCATTTATTTGACGATGCTGGACTAGATATAAAAATTGATAAAATTATTGGTAGTCCCGAGATTTTTGAATATCGAAATAAAATGGAGTTTTCTTTCGGAGATGAGTTTAAAGATGGACCATTAACGCTTGGTATGCATAAAAAAGGGCATCATCACGATGTGGTAAATGTACCTCATTGCCATCTTGTGGACGAGGACTATAGGACACTTTTAAATGGAATTTTGGCATATGCAACTGAAAATAAGCTCATCAAGTACAATAAGAGAAGCAATGAAGGGTTTTTAAGACATCTTGTCGTTAGAAAAGCCAAAGGTACAGGTGAAATTATGGTGGCGTTATCTGCTACTACTGGTCCACAGGATGCTGAGGGTAATCCATTCGATGAAATGTTATTCTTAAAGATGATTCAATCTTTACCGCTAAAAGGGTCACTTAAAAGTGTTCTGTATGTTCAAAACGACGGACTAAGTGATGTCGTTGCTGGAGATATAAAGATTCTCTATGGGGATGACTTTATTACAGAGAAACTTTTTGATTTAACTTTTAAGATTACGCTTTATTCTTTCTTTCAAACCAATACGCGTGGTGCGGAAATTCTTTATCAAACGGCAATGGATCTAATTGATGATCTATCAGATAAAGTTTGTTTTGATCTTTTTAGTGGAACGGGTACGATTGGACAGATAATGGCACAAAAAGCCAGTCAAGTGATCGGTATCGAATGGGTACAAGATGCTGTAGATGCAGCTGAAGAAAACGCGGAATTGAATGGACTCACAAATTGTAATTTCATCTGTGGTGACGTCTTTGAAAAACTTCAAACTGTAGCTGAAAAGCCAGATGTCATCGTTGTTGATCCCCCGAGAAGCGGTATGGGTGAAAAAACAACGACTGCTATTGCAGGTTATAATATTCCAAGCATTGTTTATGTATCTTGTAATCCATCAACGCTATTAGATGACCTGATCGTGTTTAGAAAACTAGGATATGAAACCAATGAAATTACGCTTGTTGACATGTTCCCTTGGACAGGTGGCGTGGAGTGTGTGAC
>DJWQ01000133.1:3583-6408 GCA_002441045.1 Firmicutes bacterium UBA6226
ACTGTGGTACTTTTAACCTATATCGGGTATAAGTGATATATCGTTCAGAATGGAAGGAAAAAATATGGATAATAAACGGTTTTATGAATACGAAAACACAAAACCTGAGACAATAGTGACTATAAAAAACAACCCTTGGAAGACGATATTAATTTACATGGTGCTAGGCTTTGCGTGGATTAGATTTTCAGATACAATCGTAGCAAAAGTAGTTAAAGATTATCAAATGTATACTTTGGTGCAATCAATTAAAGGTTCATTTTATGTACTTCTAACTGGCGGCCTACTTTATATCTTAATTAGGATGGATAATAGAAAGATTTTTCAATTATCGAAGACACTTACTGACAAAAATCAAGATTTAGTTAGCTTTTCTGAAGAGATGATCGCTGTAGAAGAGGAGTTAAAACAAAACTATGAATCACTACAAAATGCGATGAAAGAAGTAGAAAATCACAAGCTTTTTATAGATGGTTTTTACTCAAACACCAATACAAGTGTTATAGCGTGGCGCCTTTCGGGTGAAATCGTGGAAGTCAATCCTTTCTACACTGAAATCACACAAACAAAAGCATGTGATATTTTAGGTAAAAATATTTCTGAAGTTGTTTTTGACAAGAAAGCGTTTCATCTGGAAAGCTTAATTGCAAACCTGAGACAATTTCCTTTAGATAATAAATTTGAATCAGAACTATGTACAAGCGAAGGAAAATGCCTTACATTTCTTTGGTCGAACGCCATAATGAATCACCCAGAGCTAAATGAAGAAGTTGTCATCTCCTTTGGTTTAGATATGACAAGAGAAAAAGAGAAAGAAAAGATGATTTATGACTTAGCATTTAGAGATAAACTAACAGGTCTAAGCAATAAAACTGTTTTTGAAACAGAGGTTAATCAGCTAATAGAATCGAGACAGAATTTCACTTTACTTTATCTTGATTTTGATAATTTCAAAAATATCAATGAAGTTTTAGGACATGCACAGGGAGATGCTTTCTTAAAAAATTATGCTAAAACGATAAATGAAGCCCTGCTTGAAATCAATTGTTATCGGTGGTCAGGTGACGAATTCATACTCGTTACTCAATTAGATGATGAAATAGAGATAAAAGAATTGATTTCTGAAATTATGAAACTGACAAAAAAGAAATGGGTGATGTCAGATTTTGAGTATTTCCCCTCAATAAGCATAGGTGTAACACAATTTCCCAAAGATGGCTTCAGTCATATGGAGTTACTTAAGAATGCTGAAATGGCACTTTATAAAGCGAAGGAATCAGGGAAGCAACAGTGTTGCTATTATGAAAAATCTTTTCAGTCAGAAGTAGAAAGATTAATTGCCATTGAAAGTACCATCAATAGAACCTTAATCGCCAACACATTTGAGTTGTTTTATCAGCCTATTTTCCGCTTAGATGATCAAAAAATTGTAGGTTTTGAGGCATTGCTGCGATGGCAAGATCAAACACAATCCATTTCAACAGGCGATTTGATAGATGTCGCTGAGAAAACCGGTCAAATCATTGAAATAGATCAGTGGGTGGTCGAAAATGCATTTAAGTTTAGTAAAACCTATTTAGTTGAACAGGCAATAAACGTTTCGATTAATTTATCAACCAAATCTCTAACGTCATCTCAGCTTATCCCACTTGTGAGTCAATTGGTTAATAAATATGAGGTCAATCCTAATATTATCGAATTTGAAATTACGGAACATTCATTAATTGAAAATTTTGAGGTCTCATTAAATTCGATCAATGAGCTGAAGCGAATTGGATTTAAAATCGCTCTCGATGATTTTGGCACTCGATTCTCATCTTTGAATTATCTAAGAAAAATTCCTTTCGACACTTTGAAGATTGATAAAGCTTATATTGATCAGCTTTCAAAAGGTGGCAAAGATCAGTTGATTGTCGAGCAAATTATTCAGCTTTCTAAGAAGTTAGGATTAAAAACCAATGCGGAAGGTATAGAAGAGCTATCACAGGCAAATCGTCTAATCTTTTTGGGCTGTGATTATGGACAAGGCTATTTTCTTTCTAGACCAGTTCCTGAAGCAAAAGCGATTGAGTTAATTAGTAAATAATTGGAATGAGGTTGCTTATGATTGAGAATAGTAATCCAATGGCGTTTTTAAGACAAAGAGTGCTACGTATGATTTTAATGGTTAGCATTATTTCCTTTTTTCTTGTGGCTGTAATTAATGCGTTTAATAATAGACCAATTTTAAATTTTATTTTACCGCTTCTTGGAAGTTTTGTAGCAGTATTTTGTTATGTGATGGTTCTTAAAAATAAATTCATGAATCAGATTAAGTACAGCTATTCGATATTTTTATGTGTGATCTATCTGCCGATGGCTTGGTTGACTTCACCAGGTTCATACAGTGCGATGGCGTTTTATGCTGTACTTATTTTCTTTGTGGGCATTATACTTACGAGTCGGAACATCGATTACATCTTTCCAATAATATCGTATCTTGAAATTATTTATTTTTTAAATTATGAACCCAGACATCCAGAACAATACAATGTTTACTCAGATCTGACAGCTAGAGGGATAGATTTATCGATTAATTTTACAGTGGTCAGCATCATTATTTTTGCCCTTATGCTACTTGTAAATAACTTTTTTAAATCGGAGCACAAAAGAATTTATGAGTTATCGATCACAGATCAGCTTACTGGAATATTCAATAGACGACATATGTTCCATGAATTAGAGCGTTATTATGCACTTAATAAAGGCTCTAAAGATTTTCTTGTATTAATGATGGATTTAAATAATTTTAAAAAGGTAAATGATAACTTTGGACATAATGCAGG
>DJWQ01000211.1 GCA_002441045.1 Firmicutes bacterium UBA6226
TGATAGAGGAAATCTCAAGACATACAAACTTACTAGCGCTCAATGCCTCTATAGAAGCAGCCAGAGCAGGTGAACACGGCAAAGGCTTCTCTGTTGTGGCAGATGAAATAAGAAAGCTTGCAGAAGAATCGAATCAAGCAACAGGCCACATCCAGCGCATCATCGATGGCATCTATAAAGATCAAAAAAGTGTGGTGCAAACCGTAAATGAGTTAGTAAAAACGGCAAATAAACAAAGTGAAGTTGTAAATTCGACGCAAAGCCATTATGATAGTATTGAAAAGGCAATTGAGAATATTTCAGTTCTCATCGATGCAATATCGAACTCAAGAGTTGAGATTGATCATTTAAAGGATACGATTAAGGATCAAACGGCTAAACTAGCTGAACTCAGTCAAGAGAATTCGGCAAGTACTCAGGAAGTTACAGCAATTCTCGAGGTTCAAACTACGGCGATGGCACATATAGAAATAGCAAGTGGTGAACTTGAATCCCTTGCAGCGGTACTCGATGAACAGATAAGGACCTTCAAACTATAAGCGACATCATCGAGTCTTCCAATAGAAGACGATAAATAAGGAGTTCTTATGAGAAACAATTTAGATAATGAGTTAAAGGCAATTCACGTAGAAATTATTAAGATGGGCACATTAATTGAAAAGACCATTGAGGAAACAATACAAGCATTAACCACTCAAGACAAAGCACTAGCAAAGAGAATTGTCGAAGGCGATGATCGCTTTGACAATATGATGCTTGATATTGAAAATAAATGTATTTACCTTATCGCAACACAACAACCACTTGCAACCGATTTAAGAAAGATATTTTCAATCGTAAAAATTGTAACGGATTTAGAGCGTATAGCAGATCATTGCTCAGATATTTCGAAGCTGACTTTAGATCTTGCCGATGCAAGTTATGTTAAACCATTAATTGATATACCTAAAATGGCGAAACAGGTAAAAGAAATGGTACGTATGACCATTGACTGCTATATTGACCTAGATATGGAAAAAAGCAGAGTGGTCTGTGCCAACGATGATATAGTAGATAAATTCTTCTATTTAATTAAAAACGATTTAGAAATTGTGATGAAACAAAAGCCGGATGAAATTAAGCAATGTATGGATTTTCTAATGATTGCAAAGTATCTTGAACGTATGGCAGACCATGCTACAAATGTGGCTGAATGGGTTATATACTCAGTAGAAGGTGTACGTATTAACGGCAATGAATAATTAAAAGTACGTCATATTTAAAGCAGATAGATATCTGCTTTTTTTTTTATATGTTTTTAACGAGCTATGCTATAATAGTAGTATCGTTATAAGAACAAAGTACTAGATTGACAAGTGGGGAGTATCGATGAGTATCTATCTAGACAACGGTGCTACAAGCTATCCTAAACCCAAAAGTGTTGAGGAAACTTTAATTAGATCAATGACTCAGGTTATAGGAAATGTAGGACGGACGAGTTCCACAGAAGTACATACAGTAGAACATGAAGTCTATAATACTCGGGCATTAATTGCACGATTTTTTGGATTTGAGCCTATCGACCATGTGATTTTTACTAAAAATATCACGGAGAGCATCAACTTATTTCTAAATGGTTTTTTGTCATCAGGAGACAAGGTGATTTATACGGGTATTGAACACAATGCAGTTGCTAGACCGATTGAGCATCTTAGAGTGAATAGGGGCATTGTCCCAATTTTATTAGCCTGTGATGCATTTGGTCAAATCGACCTTAACGCGCTTGAAGTATACTTAAAGCAAGGCGTAAGATTGGTTGTCGCCTCTCATGCATCAAATGTAACTGGTGATATACAACAAATAGAAGCAATTGGGCAGCTTTGTAATTCATATGATGCGATATTTATGGTTGATGCAGCTCAAAGTGCTGGTGTCATCCCTATAAATATGAAAGAAATGCACATAGATGTTTTGTGTATAACTGGGCATAAGTCTTTACTTGGTCCACAGGGAATTGGCGCAATATTAATAGAGCCTTCTGTTTCAAAGGAAGTGAAACCACTCATTTATGGTGGTACTGGCAGCTTGTCTGAAAGTTTGGAGCAACCAGAACTCATGCCTGATAAGTTTGAATCAGGTACACAAAATATTGCTGGGATATTAGGGCTTGGTGCAGCACTTAATTGGCTGTGTCAAACCACTTTGGAGACGCATCTAGCTTATGAAAGAAGTTTAATTGACAAACTCCAAACCTTTTTGGATGAACAAACAAATTGTATCCGAATCGGAAACCCAGATGCTTATAAAAGATTGCCTGTGCTGTCATTTTATACAAAAGAAAAAGATATCTCTTGGATTGCATATGAATTAAGTAAGGACTATGGTATTCAAACAAGGGTTGGCTTACATTGTGCACCTCTTGCTCATAAAACATATGGGACATATCCTTATGGCACAATTCGAATATCACCATCTAAGTTTACAACTGTAGAAGAAATTGAACAGACTATAGAAGCTTTATCGCATATTTTATGATAATTAATAGGGGGATTAGATGGTAACACGTGGCAACGAGAAGTTATCTATCGACCTACGAGAGGCATATGACATAATTAATAAAAGCAATTTGGTCATATTTAAGTGGACCTTGTCAGACGACATACCGACAGAGTTTGTTTCTGAGAGCATTCAAATCTTCGGCTATCGACCTGAAGATTTTTATGATGCAGGCGATTTGAAAGATTACTGGTCTTTCGTCTATCCAGAAGATCGAGAACGTGTAAAAAATGAGCTTTATCACGCGCGTCAGCAAGGGACAACTAGCTATAAGAATCAATACAGAATTATAACCAAAAGTGGCGATGTGAGATGGGTGGAAGAGTGGGTCATACATGAGCGCGATGAAAGTGGTAACTTACTCCACGAAAAGGGTATACTTAGAGATATAACCGATAGTGTCATAATATCTGAGCGCCTAAAATCAAGTGAAGCAAGATACAAAGAATTATTTGATAATGCCTCGGCATTTATCTTTACTATTAGTGAAAGCGATGCGATTACGACGAGTAATAGAAGCTTTTCTCAACTTCTAGGGATTGAGACTGATAATCAAACTAATATAGAGAACATCAATACTTATTTTTCTACTGCCTTTATTACAAAACTCGCAGGGAAGAGCTTTTACACCTATTGCTTATCAAGAATTGAAGAAAAGGTAGAAGTAGAATTTTTATTACCTACGGGTTATAAAATGCACATTGAACTCAGTAATCGTGTCATTAAACACCCACAAAAGAAAGACGAAATTCAATTAGTAGGAACCGATATTACTGAGAAGAAGTTTGCTGAGGAAAAAATCAAATATTTATCAACGCACGATCCTTTAACAGGATTAAATAATCGATTGTCTTTCGATGAAAAATTGGTTGATTTAGAGCTAAAGGGTGAAAGGGGCATTTGCATAATCGTTGGGGATGTCAATGGACTCAAAATGGTTAACGATGCTTTTGGTCATCGCTATGGCGATCAACTACTAGTAGCAATCTCCGAAATATTAAATACCATTTTTGATGACGAAGATTTTATTACAAGGTTGAGCGGGGATGAGTTTGCTATTATAACACGTAAGCGCGATATACCGAAATGGATTAAGAAAATTGACGAATCCTGTAAGGCATTGGATCGTTTTCCTTTTATTGTAGACATCTCTTTGGGATTTGCGATAAAAAAAGATACACATCAAACTTTAGATAATTTGTTTAGAGAAGCTGATCATTCGATGTATCGAAGCAAACTGAGACGCTCAAGACGAATTAAACTAGATATGATTGAATCCCTTAAAAAGCAGTTGGAGATTAAATCCATTGAGACGGCATATCATTCTAGAAGAATGACGAAAATAGCATCCGATTTTGGTAAGTTCATCGGATTAAACGACATTCACATGGAAGAACTCACCTTGGCGGTATCTGTTCATGATATTGGAATGGTTTCGGTTGATAAATCGCTACTTGATAAACCTGGTAAATTGACTGAAAGTGAGTTCAATGAAGTCAAAAAGCATGCGGAAATTGGTTATCATCTGTTAATTGCAACGCCTACACTTGCCAATGTTGGTGAGTATGTTCTCTCACATCATGAAAACTTTGATGGAACCGGATACCCACAAGGTTTAAAGGGAAATGAAATTCCATATATTGCTCGAATTATTGCAGTTGTAGATAGCTATGAATCTATGACCAGAGAACGAATTTATCACGGTGCTATCGGTCACGATAAAGCGATAAGTGAACTTGAAAGACTTTCAGGCAAAAGGTATGATCCTAAAATAGTCGCAGCATTTGTAGCTTATTATGAGCAAGTCAAAGCTTAACTTAATTGGATTTTTATTTTTATTTTTATTCGGGTATACTATACCCTTTAAAGAAAGGAGGTTAGGATGGATAGAAGGCGGAATAAACGTTTACAGAATTTGGGGATGATTGAATCCTTTAACTTTCACAACAACAACCAAGACGTCGTTATCAATTCTCCTCTAGAGATTTCACTCATAGATATTTCAGCGGGAGGTCTTGGGATCAAGTCAAATATACCATTAACCGAGGCGACAACTCTCAGCATCGCTATTAGCTATGAAGATGTTAATTATGTGGTGATTGGTCGTGTGGTCTGGTGTAGACGAGAAGAAGATATATACAACTGTGGTCTTAAACTGATATACATGCCTGCCGATTTGAGTCATTTGATCGACAGTATGATAGAAAATGAAAACAAGTACATGAACTAATCAGGAGGATGCAAAATGAAAAGAGAAGAAATTAACGCAGAATACAAGTGGAACTTAGATGATCTTTTTGTAAATGATACCTCATGGGAAGATGCTTTTAGCAAAATTAAAAGTGACTTAGTTATTTTTAAAGCGTTGAAAGGTACTTTGACTCAGTCGTCAGAGGCATTGCTAAAAGGATTAAATGCCTATGAAGCCCTTGCGCGTAGCCTAATGAATGTCGTTACTTATGCAAGACTTAGACAAGATGAAAATACTAAAAATGCAACTTATCAAGCTTTCGTTTCTCGCTCTGAAAGCCTTATGACTGAGTTTGGCGAAGCGACAGCGTTCGTTACACCTGAACTACTCAGTGTTGATTACGAAGTGATTCAAAACCTACTTCAGCACGATGATCTTAAAATCTATAAAAAGTACTTTGAAGATTTATTCCGAAATAAACCGCATATTCTTTCTGAAGAAATGGAAGCGGTTTTAGCTCAAACAGCCGAACTTGGTGATGCCCCTAGCAATACTTACGGTATGCTACTCAATGCGGATATGACATTTGAGGATGCAATCGATGCAGAAGGAAAACCACATAAATTAACCAATGGCAGCTATGTGTCGATCCTAATGGGTGAAGATCGCGTCCTAAGAAAAGATGCTTTTGAGAAGTTTTATAAAGTATATGAAGCACATAACAATACAATTGCTTCATTGATGCAAGCTGAAGTTAAGAAGAATATCTTCTTTAGTAAAATGAGAAAACATCCTTCAGCGAGAGAGGCAGCACTGTTTGAAAACAATATCCCTGCATCGGTTCCAGATAAGCTAATAGAAGCAGTTAATGCCAATCTAGAGACTTTCTATAAATACATGCGCCTTAGAAAGCGTGTACTTGGTGTTGAAGAACTGCACTTATATGATATTTATACACCAATCGTCGCAGGTGTTGATTTTAAAATTCCATATGAAGAGGCTAGAGCAACTGTAACTGAAGCGCTAGGTGTTTTAGGTAAGTCATATCAAGACGTAATCAAGTCTTCTTTTACTGATGGCTGGATCGACGTATATGAAACAGAAGGCAAGAGAAGTGGCGCTTATTCTTGGGGAACCTACGATTCAAAGCCATATGTGCTTTTAAATCATAAGGAAAATTTAGATAGTATGTTTACTTTAGCACACGAGTTAGGCCATTCAATGCACAGTTACTTGACAAGGGCAAATCAACCCTATGTTTATGGCAATTATTCTATATTTGTAGCTGAAGTAGCATCTACAACAAATGAGGCATTATTGAATGATTACCTCCTAAAAACGATTACAGATGCAGAGAAGAAGAAATATATACTCAATCACTATTTAGAGCAATTTAGAGGTACAATTTTCAGACAAACTATGTTTGCTGAGTTTGAAAGAGACATTCACAAACATGTGGAAAATGGTGGTGCATTGACTGCTGAGTTCTTAAATCAGCATTATTATGATCTCAATAAAAAGTATTTTGGTCCAGATGTTGTTATTGATGAAGCCATTAAATACGAGTGGTCAAGAATTCCACATATGTATTACAACTTCTATGTCTATCAATACGCAACTGGTTTCTCCGCTGCAATAGCACTCTCAGATGCAATCTTAAAACAAGGTGCGCCAGCATTAGATAAGTACTTAGGATTCTTATCAAGTGGTTCATCTGATTATCCAATCAATATACTGAGAGCAGCTGGTGCTGATATGGAAACCGAACATCCAGTTTCCAACGCTTTAGCGGTGTTCAAAACCATAGTTGACGAATTAGATACGATGCTTTAAAATGTATATGCTACGGTAACAGAGTAGGTAAAATGCGTTAAGTGTTAAGGGATGGGAAGTTGACCTTAAACGAAAGACAATGTCTGCGATATTTTACCGCGTCCGCTGTTGCATTATTATGCTGCCTTGATAGTAATGTAATAGTAGGAATTTACATTATTAAGGAGGCATATTATGCAAGAGAAACAAACGAAGTCGAGAATGAGTACTTCGATTATTGTGAAATCTGCATTATTAGCAACGATTAGTGTTGTATTAACACGTTTTTTATCGTTAATGTTAATATTGGGCGGACTGCCAGCTTTACGTGTGGGATTTGGAAGTATTCCGCTCATTATTTCGGGAATGATGTTTGGTCCTGTAATCGGTGGATTAACAGGTATTGTTTCTGACATAGTCGGTTACATGATTAACCCAATGGGAGGGACTTTCTTTCCAGGCTTTACTTTATCCGCTGCGCTTTACGGTATCATAGCAGGGCTTTTGTTTAAAACATTTAAGATTCATAAAATGAAGCTTAACTTTAACATCGTTAATGCAATCGTCATGATCCTTTTCGGTATCGGACTTGTATATTTGATGTTTTCAACAGGTACAATCAGTTTCATAGATGGTAAACCACTTATGGAAGATTCAAGTGCAATGCCTATAATTATCTTGATGGTACTAATAACTGCGCTTTTCATCATTTTACCATTTGCTATGTCGAGCAGATTAAAGAGCTCAAAAGGTGTTGTGGGTTTTGATAAAATTGCATTTGCGGTGAACTTAACGTACGTGATAAACTCGTTGATTTTAAATACCATTTGGTTGACGATTTTATATGATAAAGGGTTTATGGTATTTTTACCAGGAAGAGTCATTGCAGCCATCGTAACAATTCCAGTTTACACACTTGTAATCTATACCATTGGTAAATTTATCAACTTAATTGAACAATAATTCTTACCCGTAGCAAGGCAAAATAATTGATTTGATAACCTGCTCTCATGATTGAACTGAGAGCAGGTTTTATTTATTTTTGATAGACGAAGATTTTACTAAAGTCATACCCGAAAAAAAACGTTATATGTTATAATATACTTTAGTATAGAGAGGGCTTATGACGAAGAAAAATATTAAAGAAGTAATTGAAAGATTGGAAGCGCTATATCCAGATGCTAAAGCAGAACTAGATTTTAAAAATCCGTTTGAACTTCTGATAGCGGTTATTTTAAGTGCGCAATGTACCGATGTTCGAGTGAACCAAGTCACTAAGGTTTTGTTTGAAGTGGCTGGGGATGCACTTTCACTAAGTGAGCTACCAATTGAACAAATTGAAGAAATTATAAAACCGTGCGGTTTATATAAAACAAAGTCTAAAAACATTCAAGAAACAGCAAGGCGGCTGGTTGCATTTTATGGTGGTGAAGTACCGAGTCGTCACGAAGCCTTAACAGAGCTTCCCGGAGTCGGAAGAAAAACGGCCAATGTTGTTGTTTCAAATGCATTTGGAATTCCAGCTATTGCAGTGGACACACATGTTTTTAGAGTCTCGAATAGAATTGGACTTGCAAAAGCAAGTACGGTTGAAGCTACTGAATCGCAACTTATGAAAGCGATTGATAAAGATAAATGGACGTTGGCACACCATATGATTATTTTTCATGGCAGACGTGTTTGTAAAGCGAGACAACCACAGTGTGAGGTCTGTACATTAAGCGATTTGTGTGAGTTTTATAAGAAAAACCAACGAAGGAAGGTTTAACATGACTAAAAAGCTGATTCCAATGCCTAAAAACTTAATGTTTGCACTTGATATAGGAACAAGGAGTGTCGTAGGTGTATTAACTAAAAAAGTCGATAAACAGCATGTCGTTGTGGATTATGAAATTATGGAACATCCAGATCGCGCAATGTTCGATGGTCAAATTCATGATATTGCTAAAGTTACTGAAGTCGTTCAAAAGGTCGTAAAGGCCCTAGAGGAAAGAAATGGATTTAAGCTAGAGCAGGCAGCGATCGCCGCAGCTGGTAGAGCATTAAAAACAGAACGTTCTACTTTTGAGATGACCATCGATCAAACCAAAGAGATTGATAAAGCCATTACAGATAGTATTGAAATGCAAGCAATTCAATTGGCGCAAAAGCAATTAGGTGAAAGAGAGCAGCTTAAATCCAGTTATTACTGCGTTGGCTACAGTGTTATTAACTACTATCTGGATCAGAGCATGATATTAAATCCAATTGGTCATAAAGGAAAGCTACTTCAAGTAGAAATTATTGCAACTTTTCTGCCTCATATCGTCGTAGATAGTTTGTATTCGGTTGTGCATAAAGCGGGTTTAGAGGTTATGAATTTAACTTTAGAACCAATTGCTTCTATTAATGTTGCGATTCCTAAAAATTTACGCTTGCTTAATCTAGCTCTTGTAGATGTTGGCGCAGGTACCTCCGACATTGCGATTTCTAAAGATGGTGCAGTAACGTCATATGGCATGGTTGCACTTGCAGGAGATGAGATAACAGAAAAAATTGCCCAAACCTACCTTTTGGATTTTAATAGTGCAGAAAAGTTAAAAATTGGTCTTAATAAACAAGAAGAAAATTCATTTGTGGATGTTTTAGGATTAACACATACTTTATCCACAGAAGAGATTATGAGTCAAATTAACGATACAGTTGAACTTATTACGAAAGAAATTGCAGATAATATGCTTTCACTTAATAAGAAAGCGCCAAGTGCGGTTTTTTGTATCGGTGGTGGGGCGCAAATTCCTGGTTTTACAAAGCATTTAGCAACCCATCTCGGTTTACCACAAGAAAGAGTTGTCATTAAGAGCGTTGAAAACCTTGAAATGGTGAACTTTGAACTGGAACCACTTAAAGGACCTGAGTTCATTACTCCTATCGGTATAGGCGTTACAGCATTTGAAGAACGTGATCATGACTTCATACAGGTGAATGTCAATGACACGTCAATAAGGTTGTTTAATTCCAAGCCACTACAAGTATCCGACGCGCTGATCTTGACTGGTTATAATGCTAGAAGTTTGATTTCTGAACGAGGCGATAGTTACTTTGTCAATGTGGATGGCATAAAGAAAGAGATCAAGGGTGAGTATGGTGATCCTGCTGCGATTTTTATAAACGGTCTTTCTGCGCACCTAGACTCGAAAATAAACCATAAGGATCATATCACGATAGAACCAGCCAAAAAGGGATCTGCAAGAGTAATGCAACTTAAAGAAGTCGTTAATTTTGATGCAGCGGTTTACTTAAATGGTGAGAAAATTAAAATTGTTGAAGTGGTAGGGGTTAATGGTGTTGATCGAACAGGTGAATACATTGTTCAACCAGATGATGTTATCATAACCCGAGGATTAAAAAACATTGGCGATTTAAGCAAATTGCTCGAACTTGATGGTGCTGGCTATGCAATTTACTTGAAAGATAAAAAAGCTGATCCAAATGAATTGTTATCATCTGGGAGCTATTATGAATATCAGCTCTCAGAGTTGGATACTTCTTCGATTCTTTCTGAGAATGACTTACTAAATTCGACTGAAGTGCATTCAGAAACTTTCAATTTAAGTTCAAATATAGAAGTGTTTGTAAATGGCAATAATGTATCCATACCTAAAAAAGAAAATGGTGTTGTATTTGTAGATGTTTTTAGTCATATAGATTTTGATTTAACTAAGCCCCAGGGAATTCTCGTTCTCAAGCTAAATGGTGAGAGAGCAAAGTATACAGATACCCTCGCTTCAGGAGACATTATCGATATATTTTGGAATTCTTAATGGAGGCAAGAAATGAGTGATTTATTTGATAGAAGTTATACCTGTAATATTTGTGGTGG
>DJWQ01000050.1 GCA_002441045.1 Firmicutes bacterium UBA6226
CAGCTTCCACTAGATATGCCTGCTCGCTATCTTGGACGTCAATTTTAAAAGTATCTGCGACGAGGCTTCTTCTCATTGGCCAAGTGTCTGAAAAAAAGTCATCAATCATATTTTGAAAATCATCAAAACCAACACCCATTAAATCGTTACGTCTTTTGTTGAATGGAATCAATCCTGCCATGCTTAACAACTCCTTTCATAAAAATCTTTGTGAATTTATATTTTGTTAGCACTCTCTATCGTCGAGTGCTAATCTTAATTTATATATACACCTTTTTGATTTTACTGTCAATGCACTTCATGATTTTTTTACAAATTTAAAAAAACGTTTAAAAATAGCCATTAAAATCTTATTGTCAGTGATTTTAACAAAGAGTTGGGTATCTCTTTAACATCGTACATATGTGTTAAACTATAAGGACTTTGATAAAGGAAGTGACGTTTATGAATCGGATTTATGGTATGATGCTTTCTAACACGGACGACATGTTTCAGGAAGAGCTATGGTCAAATTTAAGTAGCTATATCGCTAGTCAAAATGACCGTATTTTCTATTTTTGTGGCAAGCCACTTGAAAAAGAATCCAGTTTCGAGTCAAATCCCAACATCATATTTAACCTCATGAAGTATTTGCCAATGGATGGTATGCTTTCACTCACGGGTACACTTGGTCTTAACATTACTAGACAAGAATACAATACTTTTCTAAAACCTTTTGAAAATATTCCTACAGTAAGCCTATCTATCCCACTCGAAAATTGTAAAAACGTCACACTCGATAACTACATAAGCAGTTTTCGAATCACTGAGCACCTTTTATTTCATGGATATGAAAATATAGGTTACATTACAGGACCACTTTCCACTCAAGAGTCTCTAGATCGTCGCGATGGTGCAATAGCAGCTTTAAAAACAGAAAACAAAACCTTTATAAAGATTTGTGAAGGCGATTTTTCTAGTGGTTCTGGCTACGAACACGCTCTTGTACTCTTGGACGAAAAAGTGGATGCCATCATCTGTGGCAATGATCAAATGGCATTAGGTGTCTATAAGGCTGCGAAAGAACGTGGACTAAAGATTCCAGATGATTTGGCTGTAATTGGGTTTGATGACATTGAATCAGCCAATTTGATATCTCCGACTTTGACGACTGTACAGCAACCTTTTATGGACATGGCAAAGTCCGCGTTTGACTTGCTTTCATCGGATACTCAAGACGATGTCAAATACGAAGGTGTAATCAAAATTCGTGAATCTTGTGGGTGTAAGATGCATCAGAAGGAATACACTGATGAGTTTTATGAAAAGCAATACTATAAGAGAAAATATCATAAGACCATAACCGATTATGATGATATTTTGCTGATGAGTTCTCAGTTCAACCAAGTCACAAACTTAGAAACGCTTCGTTTGGCCCTTACCTCTTATTTTCAAATCGTCAAAAATGCCGATTTTTATCTAAGCTTATTTAACGATTATAAAATGGAGATTCAAAATCCTAGTACATTTGTCTATCCTGAACAAATGAATCTTTTTTTTGGCTATACAAATGGGATTATCACTCAGGATCAAGTCTATCGCACCTTCGATGGACTGCCACAGCCTATTTTTAGAATGACGCAGTTTAATGCTTTCTTAGTCTATCCGATTATCGTTCTGAACTTGACTTATGGTTATATCGTCGTCGATGCTGTAACCGCTCAAAACAGAAGCTTTATTGCACTTAGAACCATTATCGGAAATGTTTTAAATCGCATCGATATGATTGGACAGCTTGAGACTTTTAATAAGAACATGGCTCAGCTTGCCAGTCGTGATAGTATGACAAAACTTTTTAACCGTCGTGGTTTTTATTTGAATGTTGAATCTGAGTTCGATTTAGCACTTATGAACGCACAAACCCCATGTGTTGCATTTTGTGACATTAATGGTCTAAAGAAAATCAACGATCATTTTGGTCATGCATATGGCGATCTTTTAATCACCGAAACTTCCTCCCTACTCAATGAAGTTTTTGACAAACATATTATTGCGAGGTTTGGCGGTGATGAGTTCGTCATCTATATTAAACATGCTACGCCTGACATAATAAAAACACTTAATTCAAAGTTGCAATTGGCACTTTCAAATAAAAATTTAAATAGCGATTATCCTTTTAAAATTTCACTTGAAATTGGATTTGCCTTTTTTGATCCCTCTCAACACAAATCGATAGAGGATCTCATCAATGCTGCCGATCACAAACTTTACGCATTAAAGCGATCCGGTAACTAACAAAAAAACAAAAAAACTCAGCGACGTGTGCCTATGCATCATCGCTGAGTTTTTGTTTTATTTTGGAATTTTAATCGTTTTACCCTCTTTCTTCCATTGTTTAAACTCTGCAGCAGCTGTAAAGATAACGTCTGTTGATGAGTTAAGTGCGGTTTCACATGAATCCTGTAAAACACCTACGATAAAACCGACACCTACAACTTGCATTGCAACATCGTTTGAGATACCAAACAAGCTACACGCAAGTGGAATTAAAAGAAGTGAGCCACCTGCTACACCAGAAGCACCACAAGCACTTACTGCGGCAAGTACACTTAAAATAAGCGCAGTTGCTATATCTACTTCGATCCCAAGTGTATGAACTGCTGCAAGCGAAAGTACTGAAATGGTAATCGCTGCACCTGCCATATTGATCGTCGCACCTAGTGGAATTGATACAGAATAATTGTCTTTATCGAGTCCAAGTTCTTCACAAAGCTCCATATTCACTGGAATGTTCGCTGCAGAGCTTCTTGTAAAGAATGCGGTTAAGCCTGAAACTCTTATGCTCTTAAGTACCAGAGGATACGGATTTTGCTTAATTTGTGTATAAACGATAATTGGGTTCACTACAAATGCAACAAACAACATACATCCAACTAATACGACAAGCAATTGACCATAGCTCATTAAAGATTCAAGACCACTTGTTGCGATCGAATCAAACACAAGGCCCATTATGCCAAGTGGTGCAAAGTTAATGATGAATCTAACGACGTTAGAAAGCGCGTCAGCAACATTACTGATCGTCAGTTTGGTTGTATCAGCAGCACTTCTAAGCATAAACCCAAGTAAAGCTGCCCAAGCTAGAATACCGATATAATTTGCATTAAATAATGCTTTAACAGGGTTATCTACGACGTTTAACAGAAGTGTTTTTAAAACGTCAACCACGCCTCCTGGAGGAGAAATACTATCAACGCCTGCTGCCATGGTTAAGCTTACCGGGAATGCAAAGCTTGCAACAACCCCTATTAAGCTCGCTAAAAACGTACCGAGTAGGTATAACTTTAAAATAGATCCCATGTTCGTTTGATGTCCTGCTTTATGCTGTGCAATGGCACTCATAACTAGGAAAAATACCAGTATCGGTGCTACGGCTTTAAGTGCCCCTACAAATAAAGAACCGAAAATCACGACAAAAGCTGCTTGTTCTGGAATCGCAACAGCGAGAATGATACCGATGACTAAGCCAACGATAATACGCTTCACAATGCTGAGCGCATTCCATTTTTTAAAGATTTCTTTCACTACCTACCTCCACTTTTTCTCTCTATAATATGTTTAAAGTTTAACATTACAACCATTTTAACATAGGAAAAAGTAAAAGCAAGGTAATTTGTTACAAAATATTAATATAGTTTATTTTATATATAAAAAGATTTTTATGTGTTCGCGACTGGCATACGCACTGCATTATAAAGCTGATCTAACGCTTTTTCTAGTGTCGCTTTTGGACACGTAATATTCATTCTTTGAAAATTCTCACCACCGACGCCAAACATCGTCCCTGAATTTAACCAAAGACCTGCTTTATCCGTTATGAAGCTGTTAAGCTCTGCTGGTGTTAACCCAAGCGCACTAAAATCGAACCATAATAGATAGGTACCTTGCGGTTTAATTAGTTTTACTTCTGGTAATTTTTCAGCTAAAAAGTCTTCAATAAAGCGAATGTTTTCAACAAGATATGCCTTTAAGTCTTTAAGCCAAGCCTCTCCATGCTCATAAGCCGCTTGACAAGCTACAAATCCCATGACGTTAGGAATTCCAAGCCCCATGCGAGTCAGCTCCTTTTTAAAACGCTCTCTAATCTCTTCACTCGCTATAAAGATATTGGACTGCTGAAGGCCAGCAAGATTAAATGTCTTAGATGGTGCAGTACACGTAATCGTTCTATCTAAATACTCGGGTTTTAAATCAGAAAAAACCATATGTTTATATCCAAACGCTTCGTAGACAAAATCAGCATGAATTTCATCTGCCACTACGATAACATCGTGCTTCACACACAAGTCACCTAGCCTTATAAGATCCTCTTTTGACCATACCCTTCCTATCGGGTTATGAGGATTACAAAGTATAAATAGTTTGACGTTATTCTCTATGATTTTACGTTCAAAATCTTCAAAGTCCATATCATACGTGCCATCTTTATAGATCAGAGGATTGACCACAAGGTTTCTCTGATTGGTAAGGATGGATTCTGCAAATGGATGATAGACCGGCTGTTGTATGATGACACTATCACCGACTTCAGTTAGCGTACGGATGGCGACACAGATGGCGTTAACGATACTCGGCGTCATAACCAGCCATTCCTTTTGAGGCGACCATTGATGATGTTTGATCATCCAATTTAGAACCGCGTTAAAATAATCTTCAGAAATTGCATCCGTATAGCCAAATATCCCGTGCTCTGAACGTGTTTTCATAGCATCTATGACTTCTTTAGGTGCTCTAAAATCCATATCTGCAACCCAAAGTGGGATTAGATTTGACGGTTTCCCCATATTCGCCGCAGCATCGTACTTAATCGAATTTGTATTGTGTCGATTGATGATTTCATCAAAGTTAAAACTGCTCATCTTAGCCATATGTCCTCCTAAATTAATCTATAAATTTTCAATACCTCATCTTACGAAAACGACGCACTAACCTATTTCCAATTTCTATAAAACTATAGTATCATAGATAAAAGAAGTCATTCAAACAAACTTTAAAATATAAGGAGTTCTCCATGTTTATAAAGCAAACCTTAGAAGAAAAGGAACGTTCTATTCGAACAGATTATCCTGAAAAATGCCGCCTTACAGGTAAAAATGCGGCTGTAATTAAAAAAATTCAAGCCGTTGTTGGCAATACCAAATCCAATCCTGAAAAGCTTGTAGGTGTGGAGGGTATTTGGGCATGTAGTCAGCTGATTAAATACGACGTGAAGGTTAAGGCACTATTACTTGATCTTGATAACATTACTACCAACGATGCCTATCAAATCATGCTCTCACTTTGTGATATGGCTGAAGAAATTCACATCGTATCGACGACGACATTTAAGAAAATTGCTGAAGTCGGTACCTCTGCTGGTATCTTTGCACTAGCAAAATTCCCACAGACTTTCTTACACAATCTCAGCCCGAAAAAACATGAAGTCATCGTCGTTTTAGATGGTCTAGAAATCCCAGGTAACATCGGAACGATCATTAGGTCCAGCGATGGCACAGACACAAACGCTATCTTCATATGTAACAGAAAAACACGCGTTACGCATCCAAAAATCCTTAGAAGTAGCCAAGGCTCATGCTTTAAAGTACCTATAGTAGAAGATGAAACCGCAAACATCATCGAATGGCTTACAAAAAACTACTATAAAATCATCTTAACCGATACCGACGCAGATAAATTCTACTATGAGCAAAACTACAACGGTAGAATCGCCATCGTTATGGGGAGCGAACGCTATGGTATCTCAAGGGATTGGTACGATGCAAATATTAAGACTGATTTAGTAAAAATTCCTATGTATGGGGATTGTGATTCTCTTAATGTGGGGATCGCCGCAACCCTTATGTTATATGAAGCTGCCATCTACAGAAGTGGTGCAAGAAAGTAAAATTTGGGTATTATATATAGATATTTTAACAATCCAACTCGAGGTGGTGATTCTTATAGACCCTAATTCTGTCTTTCAAACTGTTTTTGATAAAGCACCCTCATTAACCGCTATTCTTTCACCCGATGGTGAAATCTACGCCGTTAACCAATCTTTTGTAGCGCTTAGTGGCATTGAGCGCGAAGACATCATTAATCATGCCTACTGGGATTTGCCGTGCTGGATTCACTCTGATGACATGCAAAACAGAATTTTGTTTGCTATCGAAGAAGCAGCTTTAACTTCTCAAACCGTTAGATTTGAAGCACAGTATAAAGATCTCAACGGAAAAATCAATGATTTAGATTTAAAAATAAAGCCTGTATTTGATTCAACAGATCAAGTCGAATACTATATTGCCTTTGGCTATAACGTGACAGAACTTGTTAAAGCAAGACGTGCACTCTCCAACCAGCAGCGACATCTTACAGCTCTATTTAACCATTCAAAGGAAGGTTTTTTATTTAATATTATGCCTGAAGGTCTAAAAGTGGACGATGGGATAGATCAAAAGGCACTTATCAATGATAGCATTCGCTATTTAAAAATAGTGGAATTCAATTCCGCCCTTGAACAAATTGTCGGAATTACATCTACCGAAAAATTACAGTATACGCGATTTTATGAGCTCCTTAAAATATCAGGTTCTCTTTACAAGACATGCGTTACAGCCATTATCGAACATGGCGAATTCCATTTTGAACATGAATTTTTAAACGCTTTAGGAGAATATAAAATTCTTGAAGTCACACTCTCCATCATAAAAAATGATGACACATATTATGGCTTTTTCGCAGTCATCCGCGACTTGACAATACAAAAAATATACGAGGCCGAGCTAGAGTACTTTGCTAACAATGATCCCCTAACCGGCCTTAGAAATAGACGGTATTATTTTTCTTTTTTAGATAAAGTATTTTCAGATCCTAATCATTCTGGCTTCATCTGCATGTTTGATTTAGATCACTTTAAAAATATCAATGACTCGTATGGCCATGACATGGGCGACGAAGTATTAAAGAAATTTTCAGAGATTGCAAAATCCCACTTTAAATCCTATGCAGAAATCTGCAGATATGGTGGCGAAGAATTTCTAGTCTATTTATCCCTTGTTGATTCTGAGTCAGTTTATCAACTTCTCGACGATTTTAGACGCAAAGTTTCCGATATTGAATTTAAGCCTGAAAATCAGTCACCATTTTCCATAACAGTTAGCGTCGGAATTGCATCCTGTCCAATAACCACACCATTAAACATTGTTATTTCTAGAGCTGACAAAGCCTTATACCAATCAAAAAATAACGGACGAAACCAAGTTACGATTTGTGAAGAGCAATAAGAACTAATAACTGGTTTTTATCGCTTCTGTCGTCAACAAATTATTCCACATTTCATCTTCGCAAATATAAACTGTTCGGTAGTTACTACCGTCAGTTTTTACATACTCAATCAAATAAACCTGACCAAATTCCACTTTTGCAGGATAGTTATCATAAGGTAAAACTTCTCCCGTTTTACTATATCCTTTAAAAGTCTCGTAGGCATCTTCTAATCGCCAAAACTCTCTGTAAGAAAAATCCTTAATTCCTGCCATATCTTGCTTACCAAAATAACTGGCTTCATAGATCTGACCTTCAACCTCTTTTTGATCGATTCGGATGGGTTGAATGGCTTTCGCCAACCAGCTTAAATCCTCTGAAACGATCTGACTGCTGTACAGTGACATGAGTTGTTTTCCCATACAATCGATCTGCCCATTGTAACTCATTGCATCAAGACCAGTATGTGCTGCACCATAAATCCCCATAACATCTTCATTATTAACCAGTGAAAGCTCTCTTAAAAAATTTTCTACCATTTTATTTTCACGATAATTGTCATCATTTTTCTCATAATAATACTGCCCTTGCTTTATCACTTCCACTGCGACTTTATAAGATTCACTCTCACTCATTCCTTGCTCTTCAAGATAGGCTAAATACCTTTTACCGATCGTCTGATATTGATGTCCTACATCGGTCCCATGAAAGATCGTTTCAGGAAGTTCATCTTTGATTCTCTTATAAAAATTAATATAATCCATGTTGTGTGCGGCTGTGCCTCTAAAATCATCATAAATAGACATAATGATTTCATCATCGTCTGCTTTCATCCAAAGGTTAAAGTATTCAGCTGTGTAATACGGCATTTCTATAAACAAGTGACGCATTCCTTGATTCTTATAAAACCCTTTCCATATCTCAAACTCATGATCTAAGATGCGCTTTACGCTATGTTCTTCACCATACAAGTAAATATGTCCTGTGTAATTGGGCATTAAAAGCGCCCACTCAGAATCCGTCGGTTCACAAATATCACCATCGTTCGTCGATTCTTCTGAATATGTATCCGTACCACCATAAGCTTCTGAACTCTGATTTTCACACCCAGTTGCCAGTGCGACGATGCACCAGATTAGGATAAAAAACAGGATTGAAAGCACTTTAGAATTTTTGCTAATCCAACGTTTCATTATTACCTCTCTATCTCTCTTGCAATCTAATTTTTGTTAGTAAAACGTCATTAAATAGACTTGTTTTGTTAATATATTGTCACCCTTAAATCACTATAGCATCCTTTTATTGGAATTCTCTTAAAAAATAATTAAAAAAGCGGCATCAGCCGCTTTTTCGATTGAGAAATCGATTAATTCTATTTGGTATCCGGATACCGCTCCTTTAAAAATCGAATGGTCTCTAAAATCAATTCTTTCAGTATGGCTTGGTCGATGTCTGCGAGCTTGTTCACATAGATACAGCCAACCCCCTTTTTGAACTTACCAAACTGCTCTAAAAGGGCATCGTTCTTTGGGGTCTCCATATACACATACAGTGAAATGGCTGCCTTCCTAGGTGAAAATCCCACCAGTGGCCAATCCCCTTCTTGCTTGCTACGATCTGATTTATAGTGATAGCTTCCAAATCCGATAATGGATGGCCCCCACATCTTTGGCGTATATCCCGTCACCTCTTGGAAAAAGGTAAGCAGCTCAAAGGCGTCTTTCTTTTTCTGTTCTGTGGCTGCAAAAGCTTCGATAAAAGCATTTACATCTGCATCTGTTTGCTTGGTTTTCAACTCCGCCATCGTTTCACCTCTCAATCTTATTATTAATCACAACTTATAACCTAATATAGATTCTATTTAGACCTTCTTCTTCAATTTGATCCAAGATTTTTGTTCAAACTTCTCCAATTATCTAAGCATAATACTGAGCTTGAGCATTCCAAAGTGCCGCATAAACGCTTTCATTTTTAAGTAGAAGCTCGTGTGCGCCACGCTCTTTAATCGTGCCGTTTTCAAATACCAAGATGTCTTGGCAAAAGCGGCAGCTGCTCATTCGATGAGAAATATAGACGCTGGTTTTATCCTTCACCATTTCATCAAAGCGCTCGTAAATCTCTGCTTCACTAAGTGGGTCAAGCGCTGCAGTTGGCTCATCTAAGATGACAAATGGCGCATCTTTGTATAAAGCTCTTGCGATGGAAATTTTTTGACCTTGTCCACCGCTGAGATCGATGGCATCTTCCGTACCATTTTCTATAACGGTTTCAATCCCTTTATCCAGTGTGGATACAAAAGAGAGAACGCCTGCTTTTTCAAGACACGCTGTCACTTTGTCCGCATCATAGTCTTTTCGAACGGCTATGTTCTCTGCTATAGAAGCAGAGAAGAGATAAAAGTCTTGAAAGACCACGCCAAACAGTGACAGATACTCTTCGTAATTGTATTTACGAATATCGATACCGTTAAGTGTAATATACCCTTCGGTTGGGTCGTATAATCTCACTAAAAGCTTGATAAAGGTAGTTTTACCAGCACCATTACGTCCGACAACCGCCAGTTTATTCTTAAGTGTAATTTTTGCATTTACGTGATGGAGCGTATCTGTATCACTGCCAGGATATCTAAAGCTCACATTGTGAAATTCTATCTCATAGATGTTATCTGAACGTTTTTCTATCGGCAGTGTACCCGTATAGCGCTTGTTCACACGATCTAAATAATCGGCAAGCGGTAGTAGGTTTTTGGTCAATCGATTAACTTCACTTTCTGACCAAACAAGCTTTGAGCTCGCTTGATGAAACTGTAAAAAAGCACCTGCAAACTGAGTTAATGCTCCGATACTGATGGCACCTGTAACGACCTTCACCAGAACAAAAAGATAGGTCACGATAGAAAACAGTCCGCTTTCTAGTCCTTCAGATATAATCCGTTTCCCACTGCTGATCCCCATAGACTCATAAAGTGGCATCGCCTCTTTGATGAACTTATCCATATTTTTATCGATTAATTCCTGCATGCCATTGACGCGAATGGTTTTGCCACTTTCTGTATCGTATAGCACTTCCCCAATCCAATAACCAATTTGATTTTCAACAATATAGTGTTTTTCAGCTATAGCATCGTCAATTGCTTTTATTTTTACGGATTGATGCTTTGACATTTGAAGTCCTAAAAGCCAAGCGGCAATTAAGGTTATCCCTGTAACGAGTGGGTTTGCCATGACAGCAAGGATGCCTGTCGATGTAGCAGGTACACTCAAGCAAAATATAGCAGAGAAAACGACTGCAGTTATAGCGCTCAATAAATACTTAAGCAGATCCTTGTAGGTGGTAACCAAATGCCCCAACCCACCGTTAAACTTTGCCGCTTCTTCTGCATTTCTAAGTGCTTTTAGTGCTTCTGAGTCACTGATGACATCATACTCAAGCTCCATCCCCTTCTTTCTTATGAGAATTTCAAGGTTATTTTGAAGCCCTCTTTGACTTTGCTTGGTTTTATAGAGAACGATCGCATCTAAGCCTCCAATGATAAGGAGTGTAGCAATCATAATGCCTGCGTTGTAGCCTGCGCGGTTATAGTCAGTAGTGAGGAGTCGATCGATGATTTGTGCGCTGAAAACCAAAGCCACATAAGGAATTGCTGTGGTTAGAACCGCATCGATTAAATTAAGTGGTATCAAATCCCGGTCGATTTGCTTAACGACTTTAAGGAGTCTAAAGCCTGCTTTATGTGTGTTTTTAAAGGACTGCCAACGGTTCATATGCGCTCACCTCCTTATTAGACTCAAATTCTTCTTTATAGTATTGCGCTTGTATGTTAAACATTTGTGCATAGTCGCCTGAGAGTGAAATTAGATCCTCATGTGTCCCTATTTCTGTAAGTTGTCCTGACTTCATAAAGCAGACGCGATCACAGAAACGCGTACTGCTGAGGCGATGTGAAATGAACAAACTGGTTTTATCCATTGAAAATGTGCTGTAGGTTTCGTACATTTCACTTTCTGCGATGGGGTCAAGTGCTGCAGTCGGCTCATCAAGTATCAATATTGGCGCGTCTTGATAGAGTGCTCTTGCAAGCATTAGTTTTTGCGTTTCGCCGCCCGATAGAAGTACGCCATTTTCTGAAAGGTGGTGTGTCATATCGGCATCTATGTCACTGGAAAGCGAAGCAATTTTTTCCCATAGGCCTGCTTTTTTTAAGCTTTCGACGACCTTTTCTCGATTGGGCTCTAATGAACAGGAAACGTTTTGGGCCACGGTTGATGCATAGATTTTTAAATCTTGGAAGACCACTGAAAACGCCTTATAGTACTGTTCACGACTGATTTGTGTCATGTCGATGCCATCGATGGTAATTCTACCCCTTGTCGGTGCATAAAGTCCTGAAATCAGCTTAACAAGTGTGGTTTTTCCTGCACCGTTTGCGCCGACAAGAGCGACCTTTTCACCTGGGCGAATGGTTAGGTTGATGTCTGTCAGGACATCTTGATCAGCCCCATCATAACGAAATGAGACGTTTTCAAGCTTGATTTCATGCTGTCCCTTTTGAAGCTCTATTTGTGTGATGCTGTTTTCAGGCTCATTACCGTAGGCTAGGAAGTCGCGAAACTGAGAAACGGTATGTGCATTGGCTGCGATTTGCTGTACCGCTACGAAAAGTTGCTGCATCCAAGCACTATAGCCTGCGACTACACCTACCATCAAGAGCAGTTCACTGATGCCGATTTGTCCGAGCGTCATTTGGCGTATGAGTATAAAGTACACCGCACCATCTCGGAGAGCATTGATCAGCAAGATGATGAGGTTCGTACTGGTTTCTAATCTAAAGTATTTTCGGTACACATCTGCATAGGCTTTTGCAACGGCACCTAGCTTTTCACACAGCCAATCTTTCATATGATAAAGGATAATATCGCCACGTGCATCGACGGTCATGGTTTCGTGAAAGCTCTTTTTTCTCCGCATGTATAAGCTGAGCATGCTTTTGTACATCTTATTCCAGTAGTTGCCTTGAACAAGGCTTAGCGCGCTGAAGACGATCGCCGTTACAAACATGAATATAAATAGCAAAGGACTGATTTTGATGACGATTAAGGAATAAAGTAAAAATCCTAAGACGTTGAGCACGACTTTAGGAAAGGCAGAGAGAAAGGCTTCAATCCCGTGTTCATTGCCATGAAAGACACATTCGTCTGCTGCCCTTACCTTTTCTTGACCTTCCTTGCGCTCAAGTGCTTCGAAGTTCATGTCTAATATGTGACGACGCATAGGCGTTGCAGTTGTGATTCTTCCTAGAAAATAATCCATCTGCTGAACATTACCGATATAAGCAGTTGCTACTGATAGTCCCTTTAGTACGAGGACATAACCGATGATAAAAACAAAGATAATTTCAAGGGAGCGGTCACTTTGAAGCTGTGCCACTGCAAAACTTGGAAATGCCATAGCGATAAATGGCGATGCCACGCCAAAGAGAATTGCTAGTAGGTCGTGAAGGTGATATTTTTTCCCCACACCATCGTGGTAAAGCTGGGTGGCAAATAAGTAATTGCTCAAAACTGAGTAGGTTTGATGGCTTGATGGATCATTGAGATTTTGTTTACGTTTTTGTTTCCGCTCTTGCTTTTGTTTAGATGATTTTGACTCGGTCGCCATTGCTCACAGTTCCTTTCGATATGATTTCTGTTTTGAAGGTAAAATATTATAATTGCGAAGTCTTACTTTTATGAAGTGAGTATAGCAAAAAAAGTGGTTCACCAACCACTTCTTGCACGAATTGTCGAAATACTGCACGAAATGCAGATCGCTGTTAGTTAATGACATACAATAGACATCATTTGTTTGGAATCATAATTTCAGTGGCAAAAACCCCTGGCTCTTGGTTTAGTGAAATATAGCCGTTCCATTTGTTCACCACTGCGGCGACGCGCTTGATCCCAAGACCATGGTTGCCTCTTTTAGTAGAGATAAAATGCTTTTGCTCGAAGTCCATTTCCTCTAAGGCTGCATTTTGAATCGATAGATAAAGCTGTTCTTTTTGCATCGCCAAATAGATTCTAACGAAGCGCTCTGATTCAGCCACTTTATCACAGCTTTCTATGGCATTGTCCAGTAGGTTGCCTAATATGGTGCAAAGATCTACATCGCTGATGAACAGATCATCCGGTAAAAAAGCATCACAGGTAATTTGAATGTGCTTTTGCTCTGCCAATGTCAGCTTGCTGTTGATGATCGCATCTGCCATAACGTTACCTGACTTCACATAGGTATCGACCTTTCTTAAGGCATCTTCAATCCCATCGAGATAACTACGTGCTGTCTCCACTTGATTTTGATCCAGAGTCGCCTTTAAAACCTGTATGTGGTTGTGATAGTCATGTCGCCAGCCCCTCATGTTGAGATAGATGGCTTGAATCTCATGGTACTGTTGGCTGAGCATCTGTTCTCTCAGCTCCTTTGTGGTATGTAGAAATCCCTTTTCATAGCCTCGAAGTGTGGTTTCAAGTAGTGCAAATACTAAGGCAGCGATGCTGACTAGGATAATAGGCGAATTTACGAGCGACCTTAGATCAGCATAGATCAATAGTGCGTACACCAGCGTCACTGTGCCTGCGTTCCACACTCTCAAGTAATTTCTTTTATAGCTCAATCCTAAGAAAAGAAGTTCGAGCATAAGGATTATGGCTACAGTCTCTGTGAGCCAGCCATCTGTCCGTAAGGTTAAATTCATAAGTAAAAGCCAGCCACCATAGATGAATGGGCTGAGCCAGTTCTCCCCAAAAACCGTTTCTGAATAATAATATAAAAAGATCTCGGTGACGAAAATGATGACAATTGTGCCCCAAATCGGCCATGGTGTCAAGTGGCTTAGGAAGAAAAGCGTTAGAATAACCAATATGAACACGATGTTTTTGGCGGTGCCTTTTACGAGTCTTCCGCCTGCGAATATCCCATAGAGGTAAAGGAACAGTAGTATAAAATGGACGGTCATAGATTTCTTCCCCTTCGATAGTAGTCTAGATAACACTGGTTGACTTGAGCCCACTTGCCTCTTGCGATAGGAATCTCATGACCACCATCCATTAAAACGGCGGTTTTTGTGATCTTTGAGATGCGTTCAATGTTCACGAGATAGGAGCGATGGGGCATGCAAAATCCTCTGTCTGAGAGCTCTGATTCAAACTGACTAATGCCCTTATTGATAGTGATTTGAGTCTTTAGGGTCACCACCTCTGTGTCGTGCTTGTGACTTTCCAGGTAGATGACATCAGATAGATACACCTTCTCAAAGGCGTCTTTGCCTTCTAGGAGTAGGACAGCTTTGCTTTTTTCACTCATAGTGCGCACGCGATCCAGTGCAGTAAAGAGCTTGGACTCACTTGCGGGCTTTAACAGATACGTCACAGCACCGACATCGTAGCCCTCAAAGACAAAATGCTCGTATCCCGTTATAAACAAGATGGGAATGTGAGCATCGTTAAGGCGGATGGCTTTTGCAAGCGCCATCCCGTTCATGGCACCCATCTCAATATCTAGAATCAAACCATCGGCATCCGACCAATTTTCAATATCGAAAAGCATGGCTTCAGCGCTTGGATAGGTCATAAGCTTCAGAGACTCTTTTCTAGCCTCGCTCCAAGCAGTGACCGTTCTTTCAGCCCATTCTCTTGCAGTTTTTTCGTCATCACATATGATTAATTTCAAGGATTACCTCTCTTAATAGCGTGATCAATTCATTTTTGGGGATTGGACACATAGCAAAAGATAGACTCTGTGGATTGTGATGCGTCGTATGCAAATCCCATTACGTGGATGGTTTTTAAATCCTCAGGTGATGCAACTTTCATCACTGCAGCCTGTCTTAAAAACTGCCCTCTCGCCATCTTAGAGAAGGTCGCTACATTGACGAGCTTGCCCTCACGTCTTTCTTTAAACTCTATCTTGATAACTTGCTTATATGATTGATTTTGATGTAGACTTTCATTGCCTTTTTTATTATGTCTATGTGAACTTCCCTTATTAAGCTTCTCCAAATCCAGGAGCTGACTGTACTCCTCAGACGCAAGATCGATGATCCATTTGGAAGGCTGTTTCAACATCGCCATAGTTACGCGCTTTTTCCAGTACTGCGGTAAAGACTGCTCTTCCAATGTTATGGGATTATCAAGGTCTAAGCGATAGGGTCTAATCTGCTGTCTTGGCGAAACAAGGCCATACAGCGCTGAACCAATGATAAGATGTGACTCCAGATATGACTTATCACTTTCATCAAGCATGTTATAGCTGAGGTTCTTAAACACAAGCCCCTCAAACAAGTCGATGGCAGCACCGGTTTCCTTAACTCTGAGTAGCTCATATGCCGTTTGCGCCACCTTATCACTGACTTTATAAAAAGCTTTAAGTTCATCTATACTTAGCTTTGAAAGCTGGGTCCTAAGGGTAGCTGCTGGCTGTTTTGCCAGTAGAAATGGTCCCTCAGCCTCAGCAGTCATATGAGTTAATTTCATGGTCTTACTCGGACTGATATAAAATAGCATGTTGTTCCTTTCCAGCGCTACAGGCTTGCTCACAGCCTGTTACTGTTCCTTTTTTATCTTTATTTTAAGAATAAGTTAGCAACGCTTCTCACCACGTTCACCATTACATTCTTTGATTTCAAATCCACTGCCTCTACCATACAGAGCTCATGACAGCACAAACAGTCGATACAGATCGAGTAATCGATCTTCTTCGTCGCTCTGTCTATAGCGCTTACAGGACAACTGTCCACGCAAGAGTTGCAGTTCACACATTTTTTAGTGTTCACCACAGGGACAACCTTAAAAAAGTCAATGACCCCTTTTACACCAGAATTGTCTTTAGTGACGTTAGACACATAACTTTTCGGCAGCTCGTAATTGCGAAGCACCTCATAATCACCGATGACCTCTAGCTCCTGAGGCTCCCAATGACCGATGCCCCTTTTGATGCTGGCTTTTAAGATGTCCACGCGCTCAGGCTTAATCCCCATCATCTCGATGGCGATGCGATCCAGTGCCAGTGGATCTTCAGATATTAACACCTTCCCTGCTGGATACGGCTTACCTGCCGTCGGCCCTTCTCCCTGCATAGAGACGATCCCATCCATGATGTGCAGTGGCATGTTGTGTATGGACTTGTGAATATCCGCTAATACCTCTCCGAAAACCTCAGGATTCGGCGCGTCGCGGTGATACTTTGCCTTTCTAAGCCCTGGAATCGCACCAAATAGGTTCTTTACCGCACCCGTATAGATGCCCATGGAGTGCGTCTTCATCTTTGGCAGATTAATCACCACATCCATTTCCTCAATGGCTTTCGTGATAAAAAGCTCTTCAGTATAGTTCTCATCTGACTGTTTTGACACTGGCCCAACTTCATCNNACTGTAAAGCTCTTCTTCGTCGGTGCCATACCTGCTATTGCGCCACCGGAGCTATCACCGACATACACCTCTGCCCCCAGTTCCTTCACCAGCTGACCTACCGCTCTAACGAACTCAGGATGTGTCGTCGCAGCTCGATCTGCCTTCTTTGGACCGATGAGATTAATTTTAAGGAGCACCTTCGACCCTTCCTTTATATAGTGAGAAAGACCGCCCAAAGGGTTTAACCCTTCTAAAATCGCCAGTTTCACACGGTCGTTTTCATAATCCGAACAATTTTTTATGATTACCTTACTCATCTCGTTACCCCCAATTATCTCAAAACCTTTTTCAAAATATAATTCGCCAGTTTAACCATTATCACACCGCCAAAGATTAGCATCGCTAAATTCAGCGTCAACCACTTAATACCCGTAAAGATCGGTGCAAGAAAAAGTGCAATCCCTGATGGACTTGGATAAGTCGCCATGGCGATCGAAACGGCGATGTTCTCTAAAAAGTCAAAAATCACTGCGATAAAAGGCAACATAATCAGACCTTTTCGCCATCTTCCTTTTAAAACAATGCTCAAACCCGATGTCAGCCAAAGGCCGTAAACGACAGGCCATAGGATGTCGAATCGCACCTTTGCAATGATATATTCTCTTCTAGCCAGCTCACTGTAATCAGAGATGAGTGCCTTTAAATCAGAAGCAGAATAGATGAACTGCGTATCAGGTGACGCTAAACCACCAGTAGAAAGATCGCTTCTCATCGCTTCTCTCGGTAAAAAGACCAAAAGAAAGAGGAAAAAGAGCGCAGTTAATGCTAAAAAAATCCGTTTGTTATTCAGTCGATCGATCAGATAGCTTATCTGGCTTTTTCTTTGCTTTTCTAAAGGCATCTTATTTCCCTCCCATAAGCTCATGATCCATAAACTC
>DJWQ01000205.1 GCA_002441045.1 Firmicutes bacterium UBA6226
TAAACAAAGTTGTTTTACCCGAGTTCGGATTACCTGCTAAGGCTATTCTCATTTGTGGATCCCCCTAATAACTTTTTTTAAAATAGCGAATCTAGTTATGATTCCCAAGTCTACTTTTTTTGGTTTATTGCCAATGATAATCATTATCATCGGAAGGGTGTTTTTTATACCGCTTCTGCGGTATAAGTGTTAATCTGCTAAAACAATCGCTTTTGCCATCGCTTCATCAATAGCAAATCTGCTATCTTTGATATTAACGACATAATTGCCAGCCAGTATAGAAATCAAGGTAATCTCTTCGCCTTCGCTACAACCTAGGCTAAACAAAAACTTTTTAGTTTTCTCTTTACCTTCAACTTTGATAATTTCACCTTTTTGACCAATTTTTGCTTTTGATAATAACATATAATCACCTGCTTTATAAACAATTTTCAGACCCTTGTCTTCAAATTTTGCCATAATGTTTCTGAGTGTCAATTGAACGCAATGCGATAAACTAACCCTCTTATTGATAAAGATTATCATAATCGTTATCAATTGTCAACGAGATAACAAAATCCTATTATAAAGATTTCTTAAAAATTTTAGGTGACTTTTTCATTCTGGTTTAATTTTGAGATATAGTTTTGAAATTTAATTACGGGACTGATTAACTAGCTCACTTAAAGGCTTTATTATCCCACTGTTAAGTAGGTCCATCGTCGCCTTAACCACCTCCGGGCAAAATTGATTTCCAGAACAGCGCATAAGTTCAGTATTGACTTCATCAAATGTCATGAGTGTCTTATATGATCTATGCGATGTCATTGCATCAAGCGCATCAGCTACGCCGACGATTCTAGCAAACAATGGCAAGGACGTCATATCGTCACACTTTGGATAGCCCTTTAAATCATATCTTAAATGGTGATAAAGAATTGCAGCTTTGATATTTTCAGTTAAATTGACATTCCCTAATATTTTAAGTCCAACTTGAGGGTGTGTTTTAATTTGTTCAAACTCCTCATCTGTCAGTAAGCCAGGTTTTGACAAAATCGCATCGCTAATACCGATTTTCCCCACATCGTGCAAAATTCCTGCAATTCGAAGTTCACCTATCGTTTCAGCTTCTAAGTCTAAATACTTGCCTATTTCAACAGCATAATTAGAAACTCTTACAGAATGGCCTTGCGTATAAGTATCTTTAACTTCAATAGCAGCTACCAACGTTAAAACCAAATCAAAATAGAAGGACTTAAGATTCAAATGAAGACGCGATTTTTCTACAGCATTAGATATGTTATTTGCTAAGGTTGTAAAAACAGCAATCGAGTCAAAATCGTATGCTTCTTCATGACCTATAGAAAGTAAACCCACAGGCTCTTCATTGGTATGTAGCGGTAACATAAGTACTTCTTTAATTGTGCTTTCCTCAAAAACTTGTTTAATTGACGCTTGTGCTTCTCCTATATCCATTGGGCTGAGAATCAAAGGTTGATTGTTTGTAAGCACTCTATTAATCACTGGATCGTCCAATTGAAGTGGCTTAAGACTAATGCGTTCACGATATTTTCCAGAAACACCTTTAAGAGAAAGCTGACCATTTTCAAGTATTCTCAGACTGCAAAACGGGATATTCATCGTCGAAACAATCCCTTTACAGACTTCATCCATCAAACCACTTAAGTCACTTTTGATTAAGTTGCTATTCATCGATCGACTAATTTCGTCAACCAGCTTTAATTGCCTATTTTTGTGATTGATTTTTCTTTGTATCTGAATGCGATCTGTAATATCTCGACCGACACCCTGAACTTCTATCAAAGTTTCACCATCAAAAAAATGCTTTGTGTTCACTTCAATTACTTTCCGAGTAAACCCATCCTTATGTAGCATCCACATTTCCTGTCTTAAAAACTCAATCTTTGACATTGCCATAACCACTTGCTTACAGCTGCCTACATTATATTTATGCAATGGACACATAAATTGATTAAGTTCTTTTCCAATCATTTCTTGGGCTTTATAACCAAGAAGATCTTCAACGACTTCATTTATGAAGGTGATTGTACCATCTGGCTCAGTTAGCCAAACGATATCACTCATATTTTTAATTAATGTTGCGTACTTTTTTTCAGAGTGATCCAGTTGCTCATTCATAGCGATCAGCTGCTGATAAGTCGCTTCCAACTCTTCAAAAATATTATGAATTTCATCTGCATTTTCGTAGTATCCTTCGATTTTTAATCTAAGCTGTTCGAGATTCATAATGCCTCCATTTTAAGCGCTTTTAATCATTTTATCGCAATCCCAATATGGATTCAATTCATTGTGTTGAAATTGTTAACTTTTTTTAATCATTAAATGACCAGTCAATAAAACCGCCCTCTGCTTTTAACCAATCTCTTCTTATTTTATAGTCTGGGACAATAGCTTTGACTGTATCCCAAAATTGCTTTGAATGGTTCATATGAATCATATGGCAAAGTTCATGTACGATGACATAATCGATAACTTCTTCAGATGCAAAAACCAAACGCCAATTAAAAGTAAGCTCACCTTTGTTATTGCAGCTTCCCCATCTACTCTTTTGTGCTTTTATAACTACTTTAGTTGGATTTACACCAATCAAATTGGCATAATATAAAATTCTTTCATTTATATGGCTAGCAAAAAGGTGCTTCAAAGCGCTTTCGAATGAATAACCATTGATCTGCTTAAGTAACATTTGACTATTCTCTAATCGATAGCTTTCGTCTGATGTATGGTCTAATTTGGATACTCTTATTTTACGCCCCATAAAATGTATGATAGCGCCCTCTGTAATACTAGGCTTTATCTTAATCCTATTTTGGACCTTCTCTGTTGCACTTAAAAGCCAGTCTTTTTTTGATTGCACAAACTGCTCAATTGCTTCATTTTTAGCTCTATTTGGTGCCAGTACGCTGACACTCCCATCCCGTTTTACTTGGATACAAATGGTCTTACGCGCACTTCTTTTTATCTCAATATTGAATCCTTCTATCTCTTGAAGCGCATTGTCTTTTTTATCCTTGGGTATATTATCGTTGGTTATCTTATTTTTATTTATATGACTCACTTTACCCATAAATCTCCTCAATTTTTAGTCCTACTTTTATCGCATACTATATAAGTATCATATCATGATTTTAAAGGAGATAAAATCACGGTTCATCCCTTAAAAAAACGCCAATCACTATAGTTTCATGGTATAATATATAAAATCAAAGCACAATAGGAGGTATTATGTATACAACACTTCCCCCAACCGGAATGAGGGACTTTTTACCAAGAGAAAAGGCCGTTCGAGAATTTGTAATGAGTGAAATTCGCGATGAATATAAGAAAAGTGGTTTTACTGAAATTGAAACGTCTTACCTTGAAAACATCAATAACCTAACAGGTGGTGATGGTGGTGAAAACACCAAGCTCATCTTTAAAATCATGCAACGTGGCGAAAAACTTGAAAAATTATTAGCTAGCGACGTTATTAATGCAGATGACCTAGCAGATTATGGGTTAAGATTTGATCTTACTTTACCATTGGTGCGTTTCTACGCTAACAATCGAAACGAACTGCCTTCAATTTTCAAAGCGATTCAAATGGGACCAGTATTTAGAGCAGAACGTGCACAAAAAGGCAGGTACCGTTCTTTCGCGCAATGTGACATAGATATCATCGGTGATGAAAGTAACTTAGCGGAAATTGAAATCATTCAAACGATTTCTTCTACCTTAAAAAGACTTGGCTTTGGCGATTTTACTATTAAAATCAGCGACCGCCGTATCTTGAAGGCAATTGTGGTTTCATCAGGATTTTCTGAAGATGCGTTTGCCGATGTTGCAATTACACTGGATAAGCTTGATAAAATAGGTGTTGACGGCATTCGTAAAGAACTAGGCGCAAAAAATTACGATGCAACTGCTATTGAAGTGCTTCTAGAAAAATCCGCTGCACTTGAATCACAGGGACTTGAAGGCATCAAAGAACTTTGTCCAGAAGGGTATGATAATCTGAAAGATATTCTAGACGTAATCGGTGGTTTAGCCGACACCTTCAAAATCGTTTTCGATCATACTCTCGTACGTGGTATGGGCTATTATACAAGTACCATCTTTGAAATTGCTTATAGTGATTTAGGTTACTCAATCGCTGGTGGTGGTCGATACGATAAAATGATTGGTAAAATTTCTGGGATCGACGTTCCTGCTGTAGGTTTTTCAATTGGCTTTGAACGGATCGTTGATATTATATTATCGGAAGAGCGTCAACTTTCAAACGCACAAAAAATAGCCCTTTTATTTGATGACCAAAAATCTATCTCAGAGGTTGTAACCGCAGCGACTAAGCTTAGAAAAAAATACGATATCGTATCACTCTATCGAATGAAAAAGAAGTTAGGCAAACAACTGGCTCAACTTGATAGAGCAGCGTACACCGGTTATGGTATTTTTAGAAGTGCCGATGAATCGATAGAAGTTAAGCCCTTTGAGAAAAATGAATAGAATCGCCAGTTCAAAGTATCTTGGTAATCCCATCGATATCGTTTATGAGTATGAAGCGCTTTCAAAACCTATTGTCGAAATGGTTGCTGAAGCCTTAGTGATTAAGGCAGACAAACAGCCCGATTTAAAAGAGGTGAAAGTTTTAGTAGAGCGCTTTTATAAAAAAACGTGCAAAGCCTTAATTGAAAAAAGGATTGCGTATTACGCAGCTTCTTTCAAGGAAAAACCCAAAAGTGTAACCATTGAAGTCAGCTTTAACAAATGGGGTTCCTGTAACAGTAAAAGAGAGTTAACCTTTAATTATCTCCTAATTACAAAGCCTCTTGATCAGATTGACTATGTGGTTGTACATGAGCTATGTCATATGAAGCATCTAAATCACGATCGTTCCTTTCAAAGATGTATTGGTGCAATTATTCCAAAATACAAACAGGTTGAATCCTTGTTTCATTCTGAAGAATTATAAATTCATCAAAAATCTTCAGACATCAAGCTTTCAGATTTTACCACAAGCGAGATTTTGGCTTATTTATTAACCGCTATTCCTACTGGATTAGCGGTTTTTTGCTATTTAAAATAGGAAGTTTGTTGGAAAGCTTATCGAGAAATTTGATGAGAAATATTTTTTATTGACATTAGTGTGTGTCACACAGTATAATGTGATCAAGAGGTGATACAATGAGCGAATTTGATAAATTACTTGGCAATGCCTTACAAGAAATGAGACGCGGTGTTTTAGTACTTGCCGTACTCTCCAGACTTGATGAGCCTAGTTATGGCTATTCATTAATACAAGCACTGTCTGAGCACGGACTTGATATTGATCAAAATACACTTTATCCCTTATTGAGAAGGTTAGAAAAACAAGGACTATTAGAGTCCATATGGCAACTAGAAGACAACCGCCCTAGACGATATTATAAAATCAGCGAAGAAGGACTGCGATTGCGAAATGCCTTAACCATTGAATGGCAAACCATGGAACATTCACTGAAAAGATTAATTACTAAGGAGGAATAGTATGTTAATTAAAGATTACATCTATACAGTTGGTAAATATCTACCTGAAAAAACCAGAGCAGATATTGGAAAAGAAATTGAAGCAACCATTTATGA
>DJWQ01000254.1 GCA_002441045.1 Firmicutes bacterium UBA6226
GAATTAGAGTATAGAACTCTAAAGATAACATGGAGGATAAAATGAGAAAGAGCTTAATCTGGGTACTCATTCTTACAATGCTTACAGTGGGTGCATTAGCAGGCTGTAGCAAATCAGAAGAGACAATTAGTGAAGCAATTTTTAATGCAGGTACTTACGAAGGTGAAGGTCAAGGACATGCAGGCGTTATTAAAGTGTCTGTGATTGTTTCTGAAACTGAAATCGAGAAAATTGAACTGGTAGAATTTCACGAATCAGAGTTTGCAGTAGATCCTGCAAATCAATTATTAGATAAAATTCTTAAAGCAAACTCAGGCCAAGTAGATGGCATCGCGGGTGCGAGCTTAACGTCTAAAGGTGTTTTAGATGCTGTAAATGACGCGTTAGCAAAAGCTTATGTTGAAGGTGCTAATCAAGCCATCGAGACAACTGAGTCTGAAAAAGAAGCTGTTAAATTAGAAGATAGAGAAACAGACATCGTTATCATTGGCGCAGGTGGTGCTGGCTTAACCGCAGCTATAGAAGCAACACAAAACGGTGCCAAAGTTATCGTCGTAGAAAAAATGCCTATGGTAGGCGGTAATACGAAATACGCAACAGGTGGACTCAATGCTGCTGAAACAAGTGTACAAAAAGAAAAAGGCATCGATGATACAGTTGCGATCTTCATTGAAGATACAATGAAGGGTGGCGGCAATTTAAACAACCCTGATCTTGTAAGAGTCCTTGCAGAAAACTCAGCAGGAACTGTGGATTGGTTAATGAGCTTAGGCGCAGACTTAACTGATGTCGGTAGAATGGGTGGCGCTAGTAAAGATAGAACACACCGTCCAACAGGTGGTGCACCCGTAGGTCAGCACATCGTGGACGTATTATATGCAAAAGCACAGGATCTTGGTATCGAGATTTTGTTAGAAAGCAAAGTCGTTGAAATTATTGGCGATAGCAATGCTGTAAGTGGCGTTGTAGTAGAGTCAGCAAATGGCAACTTCAATATCAATTCAAAAGCAGTTATCGTTGCTACAGGTGGTTTTTCAGCAAACAATGAGCTTGTAGTGAAATACGATCCAGCATTAGAAGGATACGGCACTACGAATCATCCTGGTGCAACAGGAGATGTTTTAGAATTTGCTAAAAACTTAGATGTTGCTTATGTAGACATGGAACAAATCCAAACGCATCCAACCGTTATGCCATCTAACAACTACATGATTACTGAAGCGGTTAGAGGTAATGGTGCAATCTTAGTCAATAGAAATGCAGAGCGATTTGTTAATGAGTTAGATACTAGAGCAGTTGTATCAGACGCTTTATTGGCACAAGAAGGTGCAAGTGGCTATCTTTTCTTTGATCAAGGTGTAAGAGAATCTTTAAAAGCAATCGAAGGTTACTATAAAAAAGGCTTCTTAATAGAAGGTGAAACAGTAGAAGCAATTGCAGCTGAGCTGGGATTAGATGCAGCGACACTTCAAGCGACTTTGGACACATATAACGGCTATGTTGCTGAAGGCACAGATGCTGATTTTGCAAGACAAGATATGGCAAGACCAGTTAATGTTGGCCCATACTATGCAGTAGAAGTTGCGCCAGCAGTCCACCATACAATGGGTGGTTTAAAAATCAACACAGATGGCGAAGTTTTAAATAACAGCGACATCGTTATTAGCGGTTTATATGCTGCTGGTGAAGTTACAGGTGGCGTTCATGGTAACAACCGCTTAGGTGGTAATGCTATGGCTGACATCACAATTTTCGGACGTATTGCAGGTAAAAATGCTGCTTTGTCTGTGACACAATAGAAATTCCTCATAACCAACCTAAATGAAAAGCAGGACCCCAATGCATGAGAGAAGAGAAGTCTTCTCTTTTTGCATTTACATAAATATGTTAAAATATCTACGACTATATAAAAAGGTGAATTATGAAATTACAATATAAAATGATGGCTTTGGTGACCACCTTGGTGGTGACGCTGGTAATGGTGCTAGTTGCGGTTATGTATAGCACTTGGTTTGATTCTATACAGAAGCAAGTTGCTCTCGATGCTATGGATCAAGCGGTTATCATCGCTGAAAACAGAGATGTACAAAAGAATATGACTTTGCCCAATGGCTATTTAGCAGTCAATCAAGCGGTAGAAAGTCTTTACCTAAAGACTGGCATCCAGTATCTCTATGTGATTAACACAGAGGGTAAATATTTTGCCCATCCACTACCAGAGCGGGTCAATACTAAGCTTGGTATCGATGAAATCAAAGGTGATTTGCTGAGCAATACACCCTCGTATTACTATGCTCTATCCCTAGATGCCACAGTTGAAGGCTATGCACCAATCTATACCGATGGTGTGAAAACGGGAATTGTCGTTGTCGGCATTTTTAATGGAAGAGTTTTGCAGACGATGAAGGGTCAGATCATTTGGCTAACCCTATTCGCTGGTGTTGCCGTAGGTGTAGGAGTTATCAGTGCATATCTCTTATCGAGAAACATCAAACGCGATACCTCTGGTCTTGAACCAAGTGAAATTGCGCTTTTGCTTAAGCAGAAGGATATCATTATCGAGCAGATCGGCGAAGGCATCCTTGCAACCGATCATAAAGGACAATTTATTTTGGTAAATGAAAATGCGAAGCTTTTACTAGACATGTCTATAAAAGAAGGCGACTCGATTTCAGAGCTACCTTTCCAGCTCTATCTCACAGAAGCATTTTGGCGAGATAAAACAAGCTTTCAGTTTGAATGGCGTTTGCCACAAAACAGAATACTTGTGGTGGGCATTCACAAACTCCTTCAATTCCATGATAAGTTAGGTTATCTGATTAAAATTGAAGATATGAGTCTTGTTCGAAAGCGTGCCGAGGAACTTACTGAGATGAAGCAGTTGACACATGCCCTAAGAGCTCAGAATCATGAGTTTATGAACAAACTTCATGCCATCTCTGGTTTGATTCAGCTGGGTGCTGATGCAGATGCACTGGCATATATTGAAGCGATTACCGCACCAAGACAAGCCATGTTAAAAGCGATTCAGGATAAAATCAAAGTGGCTTCATTGGGCGGCTTACTATTGACGAAGCATTCAAGGCTAACAGAGAAACAAATTGCATTTACCATAGATGAAGAATCGTATCTGCAGAGTTTACCTGAGCAAGCCAAGGAAGAGGATTTAACCTCTATACTGGGTAATCTAATTGACAATGCTGAAGAGGCAATTCAGCCTTTTGAAGAAAAACGAATAAAGGTTGGCATCTTTCAGGATGAGGATGCGTTGACTCTTGAGGTCTCAGACAGTGGACCGGGGATGACAGAAGAACTGATGGCCAAATGCTTCGAGAGAGGCTTTAGTACAAAAGGCGAGGACAGAGGCTACGGTCTAGATATTGTAAGAAAAATAACAGTGGCGCTTGGCGGACAAATCAGTATATCCAATGATCATGGACTGGTTATCGTCATCACAATTCCTATGAAACGGAGTAACACATGAGAGTATTAATCGTTGAAGACGATCCGATGGTGAGAACCATTAATAAAGGCTATCTTAAAAAAATCGATGCCAGCTTTGAAATCTTTGAGGCGAGTTCTATTGAATCTGCAAAAACAGTGCTTGAGACGGAAAGCATACAGTTGATATTGCTCGATGTATATCTTGGTGAAGGTAGAGGACCAGATCTTTTAGCATGGGCGAGGGCGAATGCACTGGATATCGAAGTGGTGCTGATTACCGCTGATAATAGCTATGAAACTGTAGCGACAGTATTTAGACTGGGTGCAATCGATTATTTAATTAAGCCATTTTCCTTTGAAAGGTTTAGTGAAGCGGTTTTCAAGGTGTCTCAGAAGCGATCTGCCTTTTCAGAAAAGCAAAGTATCGTCCAAGAAGACATCGATAAAATGCCATCAACACCGCAGGCTCTTTCTAAGGAAGTAACAATTGAACGAGATGCAGTTATGGAAAAGGGCATCAATCCAATGACGTATAGCTTAGTTAAAGAAGCGTTGCTTGAAGCTGGTGAAAAACAAACTGCTCAGGAAATTGCTGAAAAGACAGAGCTAGCCAGAGTAACGGTTAGGCGGTATCTGGAATATATGGTTAGTCTTGACGAAGTCGAAGAACAGCTTAATTATGGTAAAATCGGTAGACCCAATAAATACTATGTTTGGAAGGGGAAAAGTGAGTGAAAAAAGGTTTAATCTTAGGCATAGGAATTTTAATCGTTCTTATTCTAGGTTTGATTTATAAAGGTGCAGTTGTCACCGATACTGCAGATGTTATCGTCATCGGTGCAGGGGCAAGCGGTATGAGTGCAGCGATAGAAGCTGATAATTTAGGGAAAAGTGTCATTTTATTAGAGAAAATGCCCTATGTGGGTGGCAATACTGCAAGGGCGACCGCTGGGATTAACATCGTTGGTTCACCGTTTCAAAAGCTCAAAGGCATTGAGGATAGCAAAGATTTGTTTGTATCGGATGTGTTGGTTTCGGGTCATTCAGAAAATAATTTAATTATGGTTGAAAAGCTTGCAGATGAAAGTGCCAGTGCACTTGATTGGTTAATCGATATGGGAGCAGATCTTTCAGATATCGGCATATTGGCAGGACACAGCGTTGCGCGTACGCATCGTCCATCTGGTGGCGAGCCAGTGGGAAGTGAAATCGTCAGCATACTGAAGAAAACCATCGATGGCTTAGACATCGACCTGAGACTGGAAACCAAAGCGATTGAGATTATAACGGATGCAGGCGGTTCTGTCGAAGGCGTGAAGGTCATTGATCGCACGGGTCGATCGTATACCATTCATACTGAAAACGTCATTATCGCGACAGGTGGTTTTGGTGGTAGCCCAGAGCAATACGTGTATTATAATCAGAAGTTAAAGGGCTATAAAACCACCAATAGTCCAAGTGCAACTGGGGATTTTATCAATTTGGTTGCGCCCTTAAAGGTTAAACTGGTAGATATGTCGTACATTCAAACACACCCGACTGTGTCTTATGAATACGGCATGTTGATCACAGAGGCATTGAGAGGGAATGGCGGCATTTTGGTGAACAACAAAGGTAAACGATTTGCAGACGAATTAGAAAATAGGGATTTGCTCAGCGAAGACATATTAATGCAGCCCGATCAGGAAGTCTATTTGGTGTTTAACGAAGCTATAAAAAAATCACTTGCTGCGACCAATGACTACATCAATATGGCAATCGTTGACGCCTCTGATACAATCGAAGGCCTTGCTGAGAGCATTCGCGTCGATCGTCAAAGCTTGGAACAAACGATAATGGATTATAACCGTTATGTGAATGAAGGTATCGATCTGGACTTCGATAGAAAATCATTAGAACGGAAGCTAGAGGAGGGGCCTTATTATGCCATACAAGTGCTGCCTGGGGTACACTACTGTATGGGCGGTATCTTAATTGATGAACGTGCAAGAGTGATAGACGAGAGCGGACAGCCAATCGTCGGACTATATGCTTCTGGTGAAGCAACTGGAGGAATACATGGACTCAATCGGCTTGGTGGAAACTCACTTTTAGATGCTGTGGTGTTTGGTAGAATCGCCGGACGATTGGGCGAATAGTATAGCATAGAAGCATAAAAGCGTAAAAGCAAAAAAATAAAGTACTTAATAATAGCAAAGAAATAAGAATCTAAAAATGAAAATATGAGTTTAACATAAGAGAAGATTAAGAAATCCCAGCAATCAATAACTTGTTGGGATTTTTTATTAAGCCACAATCTAGTTTGTGGTAAAATCTGAGGACTCGATGTAAGAAGATTTTTATTTAGGATTATTTTAATTCAATTTTAATACCTGTGTGATAAGTTTGATTTAATAAAGTCGAAAGGTGGGGTTTTATGCTTAAAAGGTCACTTTTTCATATCTTTAAGTTCGTGCTTAAGTCCAGCATGATCATCGGGATTGGTCTTAGTATAACTTATTTATTGGATTATTATTTACATACTGGCACTTTTCTTATACCATTTATGTTAGGGAATGGTTGTCTCTTTTGGTTAAGCCATAAAAGAGGCGATCAAAAAGCGGATGAAGATGCTGTTTATCACCATTTATCCTATGCTTATCGTGAGGCTTATCACGAAAAAACCATCAATCGATACGCGCACTGGGGGATATCTGGCGTCGTATTTACGATTGTTGCGTTCATTAATTTTTTATAAGGGGTAATTATGAGTACAAAGGATATGCTCTTATGGACATTGGCTGCAGGTCTAGCGGTATTTGCGCTTTACCAAGTGGTATGGTTTAAAAGTAAGTCTTCTCACACGGGCTCAACAACAGGTGAGATTTTGGAAACAGAAACTTCTCGACCAGCTTTCGTTCGAAGAGGTAACGTTAAGCGTGCTACACTGAAATATACCGTAGAAGGTAGAAATTACGTATCAGAAAATAAGATTCAGGTGCCGCTTTCCTTTAAAAAAGGCGACAAGCATAAGGTCTATTATGATACTGAAAATCCAGTGCATCTATATCCATTTAATCTGATGCAAGTAATTGTATATTTGGTAATGGCAGTCATCTGTGCTGCGTTTACCTTAGTGGTGTAACCAATAAAACGATTGTATTTCTTGAATGAGAATGCAGTCGTTTTTTTATTTTTTTTTGTTGACAATTTTCAGTATAGTAAGTACGCTAACTATATGGTTAGTGTGCTTACTATACTGAAAATATTTCTTTTCTAAGGAGCGAATATGTTACCCTATTTGATTATTAAAACTTCTAGACATTTGAGAAATAAACTAGACATTGAGCTTGGTCAAATCAACTTAACGGCAGCGCAGTTTTCAGTGCTTAACCGCATAGAGATTTCAAATAATAAAGTGCTTGCATCCGAACTGGCAGTTCAACTGGGTTCAGATAAGCCGACGATTTCAGGGATTGTTAAAAGATTGGGGCAGATGTCGTTGATCGCAAAAACACCTCATGAGACAGATCGTCGTGCCGAATACCTTTCACTTACCGAATTGGGTAAAAGAAGACTAGAGGAAGCACGACAAATCGCAGATAAAGTGACAGAGTTAATATTTAGCGATTTTGATAATGATACAATGGCAGCTTTTGAATCGTATCTGGTAAAATTACTTACAAATCTGGAGGGTTAGATGTCCATATTGATTACGGGTTATAATGGAAATGT
>DJWQ01000132.1:0-1225 GCA_002441045.1 Firmicutes bacterium UBA6226
GTTGGTTCTGTCGTTGGCTCTGTTGTTGGCTCTGTTGTTGGCTCTGATTTCATGTAGTAGAAGGTTACATGACTGATGTCTTTGCCATAAGGAGCAACTAACTCAGTATCACCAAATGATCCGCCATCATAATAGTATAAATTACCGCCTCTACCAGCTTTAACATATACGTAATAGATTAATTCGCTTGAACTCCAGTCAAATGATTTTGGTCCATGATTGAATGATGCGTCAATGTGTAAATCTCCACCAACATCATTGTAATCATGATGAGATTTTGGTGAATCAATTTTGAATGTTTCAAATCCTGGAATTACAGGATCATGTGCGCCACTGTTGTACGTCGGCGTTACGCTTGCTGCGAATGCACTTAAGCTNNAAAAGTGCAAACACATATAAATTACTTATCCTTTTTTTCATATAGTTCTCCTCTCTTTAAACGACTGTTTAAAGAAAGGTCGGTTGCACTACTCGCTCCGTATCTCTTAAGTGCCCAGATTACAAGAAATACTTCATTGCTCCCTTTCCGATTAATGGAAGGGTCGGTTGCACCACTCGCTCCATCTATTTAAGGTGCCCAGATTGAAAATAGACTTCATTACTTCCTTCGTGATTTTCCCCACTTGATTCTATAGGTATTAAATTATCCTTCTACTTGATACTCGATAGATACCCACAATATATTTAAAAAAACAATAATTTTTAATTTTTATTCATTTTTGTAATCATTTCATTGATATGCTAGACATATTGCGGTCGCTAGGGTTTAATTGCTATTTTTTTGTCAATTGAAATTCATTATCATTGTTATTATTATTTTATGTTAACTTATTGATAACAATTTCAATTCTGAATTTAATTGCATTTTATAATAGTATCATCACATTAAAATAAAAAAAAGACCCAAACTTTTGTTCAGGTCCTTAATTTTTATTAATTATTTTAGTCTCACATACTCTCGCCTTTGATAATTCTTTTTCTCTTCATACATCGCCGATTCTGCTTTTGAAAAAAGGTCATCTGACAATTCAGAGGGTTCGGTTTGAATATGATAACCTAATGAGATGGACAAACTCCCAGCAGCTAAAACCGTTTCGATACAGGTTCTCTTAATTTTATCCTCTAATTGCTGCATTTCTTCTTGTTTGGTATTTACCACAATGATGGCAAACTCATCTCCACCCAGTCTATAAACTGGTGCATTTCCAGCATGTTTTTTCATCAC
>DJWQ01000132.1:1306-2849 GCA_002441045.1 Firmicutes bacterium UBA6226
TCGTTGGCCTTTTCTATGATGATATTTTTCTTTTGTGCATTTGAGATTGCGATGGCTACGTAGGATGCAAGCGCTCTTATAACTTCAAAATCAGAATCTGTATAAGCTTCAACATCATAATTTTGAACGGTTAAAACACCAATACATCGATTTTCACTGACGAGTCTTGTGTATATGATTGTCTGCGTCTTCTGCTCTTTATTATTGCCAAGTCCCATATAATAACTTTGCGGATAATAAAAATCAGATTCAGCATCAAAATGCTTAATAAATACATCCGTTTGATTTTTAATGCAATACGCAGCTAAAGAAACCGTATCATTAACGTCTACTTCTTTTAAAGGTATCTTTAAGCCTCCTTCTTCAAAGTACTTAAAGCTCACCAAATGATCTTCCGGAATATAGAGTGCAATTCCAAATAAGTCTACGTTCATTAAAGATGAAACTGAATGCCTTAAGATTTCATAAATTTGATCTAAGTCCATAGAAGAAGTAAGCCTCTGACCAATCTGTCCAATATTTGAAAGATTTTTCAGTGTCTTTTCAAGCTCAATGGTTTTGTTTTTAAGCTCGACATTTTTCAATAAGTGAATTTCCTCTTCACTTTTCTTGGCTTCATCTTCAAATTTCTGTTTAAGATAGTCTATTGTTTCTTTACTTTGCGCATCACTAACCTGCTCTCTTAAATAGGAGTAAAGCTTCTGATGCTCTAGAGCTTCTTTATACATCGACTTTGCTTCATAGGTCAGCGCTAGATTTTTATGACAGTCCATCTCTACAAAGCGAATATTCTGTGTGACCGCACTTTCTAATGCTTGATTAAGATAGACCATCGCTTGATCATAATCGCCCATCATCGCATAAGTCTCACCGATATTACTAATAACAATTAGACCATTTGTACTAAACGATGTTCCAAACAGACCTTTATAGACCTCATAAGCAAGAAAAAAGTATTCAAGTGCACGTTCATACTCTGATATTCCAAGTAACACAAAAGCATAATTATTATATAAATCACCTAAAATTTTGTTATTTTTTAATTTATCACGATACTCTAGTGCTTTATCAAGTAGCTCTATCGCCTTATGTATGTTATCAAGTGAGCTATAAACTGAGGCAATATGCACCAAAGTTTGGATGGTATAAGAAAAATCATCTAAATCGAAAGCTAAATTATAGCATTTATTGAGCGCCTTTAATGCCAAATCAAACTGTTTCTCTTCTCTATAAGAAATACCAATATTACTGTAGCAGTAAAACAGTGCTAACTTGTCATAAACTGTAGCATAGTACAACAACGCTTTATTTAAAAAGCTTATGGCCATGTCACTTTTACCAGTGATCAAGTAACCTCTACCTAATAGAAAGAATCGCAAGGCTTCATCTTCATTTGAAATTTCTCTATCAAAATCAATTTCCTTAAGTAAAAGATTTATATGATCTTGAGGGCTATACTCTAATTGGCTAATCTGATCAATAAAATCGCTTTCCTTCATACGAACCATCCTAATAGTTGTTATTTATCAACATTATATCACGC
>DJWQ01000089.1:0-359 GCA_002441045.1 Firmicutes bacterium UBA6226
GGCAAGATGCATAATTTCTTAGACGATTATTTTGATTAAGCAGTCTCAGGTTAGAGCGATTCGTCATTTATCGTTCGACACCTTGACAAAATAAACCGATTCGTGTTATGAATATAGTAACGCGATGATCGAGAAAAGTAGTTATAGTGGCGAGTTTAGAGAGCCTTCGGATGGTGCAAGAAGGTCTTAAAGCTATAGTGAATGCCCTCGTGAGTGCAGCCCGAAAAGAGTAGGCGCTGCCGGCTGACCCCGTTAATCGTCTCAGAGACACAAACAAAGTGGAACCGCGATATCCCTCGCCTTTGTATAGGCGAGGTTTTTATATTTTTTGACATAAGAAACGTCACCCATGTTGCAAT
>DJWQ01000089.1:468-2692 GCA_002441045.1 Firmicutes bacterium UBA6226
GAGCTACTCGGCTATGACGTAAAGCGTGTGATGAACATCACGGATGTTGGGCACCTTGAATCAGATGCGGACGATGGCGAAGATAAAATGCTAAAGGGCGCTCTAAGGGAAAATAAGACCGTATGGCAAATCGCGCAGTACTATACAGATGCATTCTTTAAAGACTGCGAAAAGCTCAATATACAAAAGCCGGACATCGTTGCGAAAGCCACAGACTACATCGACAAATACATCGACTTTATTAAAACATTAGAAGATAAAGGCTATACTTACTCAGCAAATGGCAATGTTTACTTTGACATCTCAAAGTTCGACCGCTATACGGCGCTTTCTAAGATGAACCTTGAAGAGCTTCGTGTCGCACATAGAGACGATGTAGAAGAGGATACCTTTAAAAAGAATCCACAGGATTTTGTCCTTTGGTTTACTAAGTCAAAGTTTGAAAACCAAGCGATGAAATGGGATTCGCCATGGGGTGTTGGCTATCCTGGCTGGCACATCGAATGTTCTGTCATCTCATTGACGAACCTAGGTGAACAGCTGGACATACACTGCGGTGGTGTGGATCACATCCCTGTGCATCACACAAATGAAATCGCTCAAACAGAGAGCTATACGGGCAAACCATGGACCAAGTACTGGTGGCATGCTGAATTCCTAATCGAATCAGAAGGTAAAATGAGCAAATCATCAGGTGAATTTCTAACCGTTTCTCTCCTTGAGAAAAAAGGCTACGATCCACTAAGCTACCGCTATTTTGTACTTGGCTCACATTATAGAAAGCAATTGACTTTCTCATATGATAGCTTGGACATGGCTCAAAATGCTTACTTCAAGCTGAGAAAAAGAACCTCAGCTTTAGCGGATGCAAATGGCTACCAGGCTAAAGGTAAAACCGCTAGAAATTATACAGATATGAGTTCAGAGGTGATGAGCGGGTTAACCAGTGAAGCTAAATCATTAGTGGAAAAGTTTAACGATTGCCTTGCAGATGACTTAAATACAGCAAATGCACTTACAGTTGTATACGATGTATTAAAAGCGGACATAAAGGATACTGAAAAGGTAGATTTGTTCGAATATATGGACACTGTGCTGTCATTAAAATTACTTGAGCCAGTAGAGTCATTAAGTGCAGAAGTATCAGACGACGAAGTACAGTGGATTGAAGCGCAGCTTGTGAAACGCGCTGAGGCTAAAAAGAACAAAGACTGGGCGACTGCAGATGCTATAAGAGATGCTTTTAAAGAAAAAGGCATCACAATTATAGACACACCTGAAGGTGCTAAGTGGCAGAAATAGGTTTATAAAATAATATTTGAATAATATTAATAATAATTAGAATGCAAAAAGCTAGTCTTCCACTATGGGATGACTAGCTTTTTTAAGCCTAAAAAGGCGATTGGTCGAACGCATCGACTTGGACTTTAGTTTTTGTTATCGGTTGAATTAATATGTTTTGCTACCTCTACATCCATTTTTTGAATGTGATTCATAAACCAACCAGAAATCAAACGGTTAAGTTCGATGACGTTTACAGTCGAAGTTGGATCCAGTTTAATCTTGTCAGATAGCTTGTCGAGTTCACTAATAAAATAAGTATGATTTTTCTTGTGCGTATCAAAGTCCTTAAAATGAGATTTTTGCTGCATGACTTCTTCTTCTGCGAAATGCGTTTTCACATATTTTTGTAGGAAAGTCAAAGTTTCCACAATTTGTTGCTTACCTTTGCCCTGTTGCATGGCTTCTGTAAGCTCTTGCGCTTTATTGATGATCAGTTTGTGATCATTGTCAATTTTATCGACATTGGTTCTAAGCGCTTCAGTCCACTTATAAATTTGCATTAAGCCACCTCCTTGGTGTAAAAATACCCTTTTTAGCTTGTTAAAAACATGATTAAGTAATTAATGGGAAAAAATATCGTATGCGTTCATTTTAGGGCGCGTATGGCACGATGTAGGACTTGTTATAACCTAAGAAGAGGAAGTTGACCTAAACTTGTATCAAAATGGAGACACATTATTAATTGTAGATGTATCTATTTTGCTACAATATAGCGATTGTACGGTATATTGAACAAATGTTGTAGCTGTTTAGATACAACTCTCGTGAATTTGATCATCTTTTTAAAGCTGTGAAGCAATAAGGTTAAGATGCCTGAAACAAAGTCTGTTAATATTTCAACGTTTTCCAACCAAGAAATCTTTTGATTTTAAAGTTGGCA
>DJWQ01000102.1 GCA_002441045.1 Firmicutes bacterium UBA6226
ATACACCAAAAATTTCTAAAACATATGAAAGTGCCATTAGACTTCTTGAAAAGAGACAGCGCTATGTAGAAGCTGAGGCCATTTGCACAAAAGCTATTGAATTGATCAAAGCCGACGAAATCTCTGGAACATTAGATCGTTTTATAGCAATAAAGGATCGACTGGACAGAAAAATAGAAGAGTTAGCGCCACCACCTGATATTAAGAAAAAAGGCTTTAAAATAACAAAAACGCATTTAATCTTACTTGCAATCATTGTTCTTTTCATCGTTTTACTGGTTCGCTACACCTCCCCCTTTGAGAATTTAAACGTCAATCTAGAAGGTAAGGATTCACTCGACAATGGCGATTCAATTTTTAGAGAATCTACAGATTCGCCTGAAGTCGTTTTTGAAATTACTGAGGCTATGAAGGAAACTGCAACCAATACATTACTCAAAAATCACGATGTCATTGGAGCAGATATTATTCCTCAGGAAGACACACTTGGAATTGCAATCATTATAGCTGCTGGTACTACTGAAACACGAGCGCAAGAGCTCTCTGAAATATATCTGAGAGCACTTGCAGGCGTAGCCTCAGCTACTTATAAAGAGCTTGATGCACCGACGAATTCAACTCTAGGTGAACTCTATGATTATTACGAACTGGTAATCTCGGTGGGCACAAGTACTAAAGAAGAGGATCTCGTTGCTAAGGGCACTAAAGTTCGAGGCGCGAAAAGCATTTATTGGCGTTAAGAAAAATTGTAGCTAAACAAAAGAGCTGTTACCAACTAAAATGGTAACAGCTCTTAATCTTTTCTTATTTGATAATTTCAGCAATTACTTATTCGTGAATCAATGACTTTGAAAGCTGTTCACTCACCTTGTGCCCCTTTAAGGTCTCTACAATTTTTAAAGCAAAATCCATTGCAGCACCTGGACCTTTTCCAGTAATCAACTCACCATCTTGTACTACCTTATCCTCAACGTGTACAAAATCATGAAGTTGACTTTCGAAGCCTGGATAACAGGTTACTTTTCTCCCTTTAATTAAGTTGTGCTTAGCAAGAACTGTCGGCGCTGCACAAATTGCTGCGATGTGAATATCTGTCTCATATGCTTCTTGCAAAAGATTTCTTAGAGCATCACTTTCCGCTAAATGCTTTGCACCTGGCATACCACCTGGTAAAACGAGCATCAGTGCATCGTTTAATGAGGAAATATCCTTTAATGTACCATCCATTTGAACCGTAATGCCATGCGAACCAGTAACTTGATGTGTATTTAGACCAATCATATGGGTTCTAATATCCGCGCGTCTCAATATATCTACGACAGTTAAAGCTTCTATCTCCTCAAAACCATCGGCGAAAAATACATAAACCATTTCAACCTCCTAGTGAAAGCGATTAATATTCATATACTTTCGTATAGTATTTCTCATTTTTCTTCATAACGACACTCGTCGAGCTACCTTTCCAAGTACTATCAACAGTATTGTCTATAATATACCATTTGCCATCGATTAATATTTCATTCCAAGCATGATAGCCTTCTACATATTTAGAATAGCCTTTGACCAGCTTTGTAGGAATCCCATGCTCTCTTTCAATAGAGGCAAATAATGCTGAATAATCATAGCAGATGCCTTTTAAGTCTTCATATGTCTTTTCAACACTTGGAATATAATCTGGTGTCAGATAAGGAATTTTATCATAATCATAACTCATATTCTTAACGAGATACTTGTATAAAGTTTCAAGACGATTGCTGTCCGTTGTGCTTTTTTTAAGCAAATCTTGACCAAACTCAATCGCTTTCAAATCATTATTCCAGTTGACATTTTGAATAGAATTCAAGTAAACAATATTGGGATCTTTTAGATTTAAAGTAATACTTTGCTGCGTAACATAAACGTATTTTGTGCCACTTACATTTCTCAAAAGGCCAACTTTATAAGTGCCATTACCAAGTTGAAGCGGAAACGACTCTGTTTTTCCATCAGCACCAAATGGATAAGTAATCTTTGTGTCATCTTTAGCAATTAACACCTTGTATTTTAATCCATCTGTTGCCTTATAAGTGATATTGACGATACCTTTATCAAGCGAGGATGTGTCTATGGTTGGTTTTGTTTCACCAAAAGCGACACTCATCACTGCAACCACCATTAAAAAGCTAATGATTAAGGTTTTCTTTAACATAATAAGCACCTCCTTATTAATCGGGCTCACCTAGATATCTTTTAATTGTATCATAATTAATGCAGTGTAGCAAAGCATCGTCTTTACTAATTTTACCCTCGTTATAAAGATCCGCTAAGCTTGCATCCATGCTGATCATACCTACACTTTTACCAGAGTGGATGGCCGCTTCTATCTGCGGAATTTTACCATCTCTAATCATATTTCGTATCGCATGGTTCATCCCCATTATTTCAAAAGCAGGTACTCTTCCCANNGTTTTAGCAGCTCCAACCGTATGTAAAGTCGATAGAACCAAATGTCCGGTTTCAGCAGCTGTAAGTGCAATTGAGATTGTTTCATAATCTCTCATTTCACCGATAAGTATAACGTCTGGCGCTTGTCTTAACGCCGACCTAAGTCCATCCGCATAGCTACGCGTATCAATTCCAATTTCTCTTTGGTCTACGATACTCTTATCATGTCTATGAATATATTCTATTGGATCTTCTAAAGTCAAAATATGACAAGAACGCTCTTTGTTGATGAGGTCGATGATGCACGAAAGTGTCGTCGACTTTCCACTCCCAGTAGGCCCCGTAATAAGGACTAACCCTTTTGTCTTCTTTCTAATATCCAAAACTGATTTTGGAATTCTCAACCGATCAATATCCAGTTTATCAAATTTCAAAACTCTTATAGCGGCCGCGTGAGAACCCCTTTGAGTATAGGCATCCACTCTGAACCGACCAACATTGCTCAATGAATATGAAAAATCCTTTTCACCTTTTTCTAGAAACTCTTGATAGTGTTCTTGCTTTCTGAAAAGTTGCTTAACCAAGTGTTCAGTGTCATCGGGCATCAACTTCGCATCCCCTATTTTTTCAAATGATCCATGTACTTTAAGCGTAGGCGGTACACCCACGGTTATAAACACATCTGAAGCATCTCTCTCAATTGCAAGTTCCAATAATTCCTCTAAACCTATCATCATTCATTCCCCTTTGGATCGCCAAATTCTAACTCATCACTGTACTCAAATGCTTTTGGTATCTCACGCCATTCCTTAATTGAAGGGAAATTCGAATCCGCATTTAATGGCAAATCATAAGAAACCTTAAGCTCTCTTTGTGTGTCCATATCTGTTACCACAAAGCTCATATTTGGCGCGATATTTTCATCTATTCCGTTTCTAATAATACTGGCATCGTAATTAAATGTCACTTGATGTGAGTTGTATAACATTTTGTATAGACTATATAACCATATGGTTTGTCGAATTCGCTCCTCACTCACACCATCATCGATTAGCTTGTTGATATTTGTTTGCTCAACTTCACTAAATTCTAGTGCGCGCATCAGCTTGTCACTTGTAACGCCATTGTCTCTATTGAGATTCGCGACTTCCAAAAAGGCATTTTTCACATCTATCTGTTTTTTTTGTGCAATATTTTCCAGTGCATAATATCCTTTTGTCCAATCGGCATGTTTTCTTGCAATTTTGAGATTTGAATATGATGACATCATTGCCAATACGCCAAAGGTAATCAAAAGGAGCATAATCATAATAACAAGGACAGAGGAGCTTCCTCTCTCCGATATAAGCATTTTATTTTTATCGATATTTTTCCATTTCGATCTCATAAATAGGCTCCGATTCTTTAGACTCAGTATCAACAACTTGTAACTCATAAGTTGATTTTGAATAGGTTAATGCTTGTGTATCTATTGATTTAAGCTGCAGAACATATCTGTAGTCACCATCTGCATCAACCGACATAAAATCTTTATCAAAGTAAATTTTTACAACTTTATAATCATTTTCACTTGTAAATACTGCGTGCTTCATCACCTTTAGATTTTTCAAATGATCGAGATCACTATCCAAATCAATCGCCTCAAAGATACTCTCACTGATATACACGCTCTCATCTAATGCATTAGCCTTCTCGTTTAATCTTTGAGAAGTCATAAACATTTGGACAACATAAGTACTCAGTAGAGCAAGAACAGCAATTGACAATATGATTTCAACCAATGATATTCCCTTAGAGGTTCTAATCACTTTAGGTCTGGATTTTTTATAAGCATGCTTATCAACTCTATTTATAACACTCATAAGTTACTCCTCAAAAGGTTTAACCTTTGTTTTAAGTGAAATTTCCAGCTCAGATAGCGCTTGGCTACCCGATGACATGGATATTTTTATACTATAATCATAAAAATCATAATTCAAAGTACTCAACTCCGCGATTTCAAAACTAACATCGTCAGAAGGGGTTTCTCCCTCAGGTACGGTCGCTTCACGTAAATATCCACCTGATAAATAAATCCATGTATTATAGACTTCTCCAGCTAGCTCTTCTTTAATCACAAGGGCTTCAGAACCAATACGGTTTGATTCATCAACGTAAATCGCATTTTCCATATCACTTTGTCGCAATTTTGTCATTAGATATGAGCTTGCGATGCGCACCGTTGCCATCTCAGATTTTTCGTTCACTAAACCTTGATAGGCACCTGAAGTAGATGCAGCTAGTGTAAATACAGCAAGTCCAAAAATCAACAAAAGCATCATTGCAATTACCATTTCAACTAGGCTGTACCCTTTTTCATTCAGTAATTTCTGCTTCATCTCGACCTACCATTTCTTATAAACGGCAATATTCGGTAGAATATTGGATGCGATCCACTCATAGTGGTAATAATAAGCAGATTCGTTCAGTACGAGTCCATAGTGGGCTACGAGGTAGTTAAGATCTGGGTAACTTCCTTCAAGTGCATAGCATTGAATCGCAGCCTTTTGAATTGCATCTTCTACAGTTTTCGCACGTTCTAAATTTGCTTTGCCAGTAAAACCATCAATTCCCATAAATGATTGAGCAATAAACAAAACGAATATGAGAATTAAAACGATATAGGCTAACTTCATATAACGACGCATAATTCACTCCTAACCGATTGAGGACATGATATTAATCAGCGGCAACATGACAAGTAATAAAATAGCGCCAACAACTAACGATAAAATAATTACCAGTGTTGGTTCGATTGAAACCGTCATACGATGCAAGCCTCTGCTTAACTCAGCATCATAAATACTAGAAATCTTGTCTAGCATACGATCTAGCTCACCCGTTTTATCCCCAAGTGTAATCATCCTTATAAACAGTTTAGGGAAAAGCTCGGTTTCTTCTAATGCAACGGCCAAAGGCTTTCCAGCTTCAATTGCACTAATAGCACTTTTTAGCTTTTCTTCAACATAGGCATTTTCCATTAAAGGAAGAATCATATCTAAACTCGATTGAATTGGCATACCACTTTTAGTTAATATCGAAAGTGCTGATGCAAATTTCACAACGATAGCTTGCTTGTATAGCTTTGCAGCCACTGGTGCTTTGATTAACAAACGATCTCTTTGACCGACTAACAAACGTGTTTTAAACAATATTACAAGATAAATTGCTGCAAGTGCGACGATACCTATAATGATTAATAAGCCGTTTTGTAATCCTTCGCTGAAATCCAACACAAACTGTGTTGCAGTAGGAATTTCACCACCTACAGATAATAAAATTTCATGGAAAATTGGTAAAACTTTTAAAACCAATAGTAGAATCACAGCAGCCATAAGGCCAATTAATACGACTGGATAAACCAAGGCATTCTTAACCTTCTGCTTTACGATTTCATTTTGCTCATAATGTTTTGAAAGTTGTTCGAATACTTCTGGTAATCGCCCAGTATTTTCAGCGATTCTCAACATCGCCACCATATACTCAGGGAACACACCACGTACTGCTATGGCTTCACTAAGTGGCATGCCTTGTTCAGCATCCAAATAAATCTGATGCGCCAATTGCTTCATACGACCTTCGAAAACATCTCCAGAAAGAAGATGTAATGCCTCTATGTAAGGCAAACCTGCTTTTAATACCACAGAAAATTGATAACAAAATAAACTCAATTCCGATGTACTCAATTTTTTAATACCATTTGATTGATCCATAATTTACCACCTTATCAAAGATATATAGCTTATTGTATTATACCCGTTTGAACACTAATTAAACGATTGTAACCTCACAGTTAAGTAGCGTCTTATAACATTGTTAATCAAAATAAAAAACAACTTGTTGATGTCTACTCTAATTTAGTCCGTTCATATTTCTTTATTTGCTACTTTCTTTTAGAATACAGCATTCACATGTGAAAATCACCCATAAATATTATTTTAGCATCATATTTTTTTCATTTGATTCTTATATTCACTCGGGGGTATAATAAATACAGTGGAGGTGTTAATATGTCTAAAAAGAAAAAAGCACTTGAAGCAGAAAGGTTAATGAGGGAACGTACAAGACGCAAGAACTGTTTTTGTGCTGGTGTTTTCGTTGGCATTCTATTGGGTTTCTGTATTGGTTACATGGTAAAAAAAGCATCTTCAAAGGATGCCAAACAACTTGAGAGTGAACGCGCTTTCTATAAATCTAGACTGGGTGAGATTAAACATGCGCTCTATCAAATTAAAATGCATCTGAAAGGTGAGGATGCAATTGAATCACTTGAAGATGTCATTGAAGAAGCTGTTGAAGATACAATCAATTAACATAAAAGAGTCCTTGCACAAATGCAAAGACTCTTTTTTTATTAAGCCACAATCTTGTTTGTGGTAAAATCTGAAGGCTCGATGCCTGAAGATTTTTATTCGGGTGAATACTTCGTCTTATTTAAGTATTTTTTGATTTCTATTTCATAGCCTAAGTCAGTTGGTTCATAATATCTCTTATCCTTAATTTCATCTGGAAGATATTGTTGTTTGATATAATGCCCCTCATATGCGTGTGGATACTGATAGTTCTTTTGCGCTTCACTGTTTTTATATTTTCTTTCTAAGGACAACGAAGTGCCATCCTTGAGATAATACGGAATCGTCCCCGTGTGTTTGTTGTTAAGATCTTCTAGAACTGAATTAATCCCCATGTAGGCTGCATTTGATTTTGGTGCCGTTGCAATATATGTGACTGCCTGCGCAAGTATGATGCGACCTTCTGGCATACCGATAAAATCAACTGCCTGTGCCGCACTATTCGCAAGTACCAGAGCCATTGGATCTGCATTACCTACATCCTCAGAGGCACAAATAACAATCCTTCTCGCAATAAATCTCGGATCTTCGCCTCCTGCGATCATCTTACCCAGATAAAATAACGCTGCATCCGGATCTGATCCCCTCATGCTTTTTATGAAGGCAGATACGATGTCATAATGGTTGTCACCATTTTTATCATAATCCATATTTTTCATCTGTATGCAATCTTCAATGTCTTGACTGGTGATCACGATTTTTTCGGATAAATCCAGTTTGGGCAAAACAGCCAGTTCAAGAATATTGAGCGCCCGTCTAGCATCGCCATCTGCCACATCTGATATATAGGCGAGAAGTTCATCTTCTATTGCGATTGGAAACTCTCCAAGGCCATTGGTACGATCCTCAAGCGCGTTTTTTAATATTTTAATAATTTGCTCAGATGTCAGCTTCGTCAATCGAAAAACCGACGATCTAGATATTAGTGCACTATTTACCTCAAAGTAAGGATTCTCTGTGGTTGCACCAATCAATATAAAAGTGCCGTCCTCCACAAATGGCAGTAAAGCATCTTGCTGACTTTTGTTAAAGCGGTGAATTTCATCGATAAACAGTACACTTTTACGATTATACATCGCATACTCATCTTTTGCTCGATCAACTGCTTCTCTGATATCTTTGATACCAGATGTGACTGCATTCATACTAATGAAAGTCCCTTTTGTTTGCTTTGCAATGATCTTTGCAAGCGAAGTCTTGCCACTACCCGGCGGGCCGTAAAGAATTAAAGAAGTGAGACGATCTGATAAGATTAACTTCGGAAGCAGTTTGCCTTCCCCCATAATGTTTTCTTGACCGACAAAGGCTTCTAATGTTTCCGGTTTCATGCGCTCTGCTAAAGGCGCATGGTTCCCTTTATTTTGTGTTGACATATAGTCAAATAAATCCATAGTTCCTCCCTACTACTACAAACACAAACTCAACTTATTATAGAACGCTTGCAAAGCTGTCTTATCCAGTTCATTGCTCAAGCTAGATAGAATCTTTATCAGCAAATCCTTCTCAATAAATTGAGGATCAATTTTCCCGTCTAGACTGTTTATAAACGCTTCATGTGAGATGATCAACAAGCGAAATTTAAAGGACGCCCCTCTCGATAATGCAATTTTTTCAAGGATATGAAACCACTCAATCAAATCATTCATTGAAGGTTCAGCTGATTGGTAGATTGCTTTAGATTGCGTCACAATTTCTTCTTGCGCTTGAAAGGGAAGATGTTCATAGTAAAGGCACTCTTCTAAATCAAACTGTTTAACCGTCTGGAATATTTCAAATTTCTGCGCTTTTAAATCAACAAATTCATAACCGAGTTGATCTGAAGAAAAGCCAGGAGTGCTTGAGATAAAAGTACCTATTCCCCGTTTAACTGTGAGCACATTTTTACTAATCAATATTTTAATCGCTTCTCGCAACGTTGCACGAGAAACCCCTAGTTCTTCTGCTAATTCAAGTTCATTTGGCATTTGATCACCAGGTTTATAAAACCCTTGTTTAATCGATGTTTTAATCGTCTCTGCAATTTTTTCTGATAACAACAATTTTTGATACATATAAACCTCTTTTCAAACACAATATCTAAAGATATTGACTTAACTTGCCGATAATTATATCGCAAGGATGCATGTCTCTTATTATAGTATCATGATTTGTTTCAAGGAGGAATACTTATGATTACTAATCCAGTGGCAATTAATGCCATCAATAAAATCACGCCAGGAAAAGAAACTGGTCCAGTAAAAAGTGCTCAATTAGAAATCAATCAAAATACAATCACACCACCAACGACTGAAAATCCTGTGGACACAATTGAA
>DJWQ01000137.1:0-3043 GCA_002441045.1 Firmicutes bacterium UBA6226
TAATACAGCTATAAGTTAAAACTCCCACCCAAGGAGGATTGAGATGAAAGAAGAAAAGACTCAAAAGGTAAAAGTGGTGCCTTGTGAGGTTTATAGCAGAGTGGTTGGATATTTTAGACCAGTACAGAGCTGGAATAAAGGTAAACAACAAGAGTTTAACGAAAGAAAGACTGTAAGGCTTGACGGTTTTTTCAAAGTAAAGGGTTTTTCTGTAGAAAACCACTAATGGAAGAGGAGGTGTTAGATGGGTAGACGGNNAGGGAGGAGATAAGGGACATATTGACTGAGTTAGAGATATATCAGCGGACTTGGATAGTTCCTTGGTTTGTGCAGAAGTTGATTAATGATTTGTATATTAGGTTAGGGTTATTGTTGGATAAATTGGGGCGGAGTATGTAGGGTTATTGATTGGATTTCATGTTTGATAGTTTCTAAGTCAAGTTTGTGTAGTATGAATAGTAGCAAGTCTTTAGGTTTGATTTGGTAGGTGTCTTGGATATATTGTAGGATTTCGAGGGCTATTTTGGTATCTTCGTTGATTGGTTTGAGTTTAGATTGTTCGAGGTTTTGGATGGCTTGAGTTCGTTCGATAAGGTTGACGAGTTTTTCTTTGAAGGTAATAATTTGATTGAGGTTTTGTAGGGCTAAGTTTAATTCGGCGTCGTCGTAGGCTAATTCTTTGGCACGGATAGCGAAGATGTGTTCGAGGTCTTGGCATGCCTTGAGTAAGGCGAGAAGGATTTTGGTATTAAGTAATTCTGGGTTGATTTTATCGAGGGTTACTTGATTTGGTTGTTGTTTTGATTGTTTGGNNGCCAGTTAATTCAGATAAAAGTTTGGGTATGTCGATGTTTTCCATAGATGGGTGTTTAGATAGTTTAGAGATGAGGGCGAGGAGTTCGTGGATTTTCTGTTGTTGTTGGAGTTGAGCGGGTTGCATGGCTTGGAGTAATTGAGCTAATTTGTTAACTTCTACTATGTCTGGTGGTAGGTCAAGCGTGTAGAGGATTTCATGGATAAGTTTCTCGATGTTGAGGATGGGTAGAAGGTTTAGTTGACCGAAAAGTTCGAGGAGGGACATGATTTTCTCGAGGCGTTCGTTCTTCTGGACAACATTTGTGAAGCCACGGATTTTAAATTTGATTTGTGAAAGGACATCATCGGGAGTAATGGTAGCAAGTAAGTTTAATTCTTCAGGTGTAAGGAGTTGCTGTAGGTTTGGTGCTTCGTATTTGAGAATGTAGTAGAGAAGTTTGGTAAGGAGTTGAGAGATAAAGACAGTTTCTAAGCGTTCGATGAAGATGGCGAGGGTTAATTGGGTTTGCTGAGTTTTGAGGGAAACTTCTTTAGCAGTAACTCTTGAGCGGGATGATGGAAGTCCCATAATAAACTCTGTGATTGCTGAGACATTTGTAGCTTCGTTCTGAATAAGGTTGCGGATGGGCAAAGCATTTGGGTCAAAGTTTGCTAATTTAATTGGTCGAACAGCTTGAATTTCACCACCGCCACGAGTATAAAAAATCTTCCACGGCTTCAATTCATCAGATAAACTATCCTCTTCAATAACTGTTGTATCAACTTCGAAACCCAAGGTCAAATTAACTAATGCACTGTCTAATATAGCACGGGTTAGAATGGTATCCTGAACATAATATGGATAAACTAAATCTGCATAGGACACTTGTGTGTTAACACCGTAAAGGAATTCGACGACAAAGGGTGTTATTTTATCGGGCATTATTTCGGCGTTGATGAGTTTGGTTTTATTAAGAATTGTGTAAATATGCGGGGTTATTATATCATTAGGCAGGAAGATAATTCCATAGAATTTATCAATACGAACGACTTTATCATCGTAGACTTTCTGTAAGTATGTAAGAACTGAATATTCTGGGTCATCTTGCGGGGCTATGTAAGGTTTAAGTTGGTCATAAGTTAGATTATATCTTCGTATGGCTTCAGGTATGGGTAAGTATTCAGTGATGCAGACATAATTAAGATCGGGTGTAATTTTGGAATGTAATGGATTGATGACTTGTAGGTCTAAACGTTTAAGGTCTTCGTTATATGTGATGTGAATAAATCCGTAGCCAGATAGGAGGCTGTAGAAAAGGACTTTGGATAGGGCATCTTTAACATTGAGGGTTTTGATGTAATGCTGTAAGATTTTGGTTAGGAGAATTTGCAGTTGCTCATTGTCAGTATCGATAGTGAAGAGGTTTTCGAAGGCTTTTTCAAGAAAGGAACGAAGGTAAAAGTAGGCAAAGAAGACTTTTTGATAGAACATTGAGGAAAGAAATTTAGATTGCCATTCGTATGGTGGGTCTGGAATATTAGTTTCGCCATTCAATTCTTGCATATATCTAATTAGTGATGTAAGTCTGCGGGAATAAGCACTTTCAACGGATAATAATTGATCTAACACATAGCTTTCTATATCAGGATAGTTGTAAATTTGATTATTGACTGATAAAATCATACACGACCTCTTGTAAAAATTTGTTAATTTATTATAATACAGACAGGAGTATTTGCAATATGCTCTATACTAAATATCGAAAGATAAGAAAAGCTGAGATAACAGGAACTTGGGGAGATTTTGATACTTGGGAAGATTTTGGAGAGACTTGGGGTGAATGGGAATATGAATGGCAAAGTTATACATTTGCTTGGTTAAAGGTTCCTTATGAAATTAAAAATTCATTAAGAAAAGTAGATTGGATTGGTTATGAAGGGTTAAAGAAGTATTTAGGAGAGTTATTACCTGAGAGTTTCTATAGGCGATGGGGTTGGTTTAAGTGGGATGAGATTTTTAAGGAGAAAATTTTTGCTGTAGTATTTGGTTCATTTTTTGAGCCGATATTTGTTCAACAGGTCAATTTAGCGACATATTTAAGACTTAAAGAATTGATTGAGATATTATTTCCGTTAGCGATACAGGTTAATATGTCTACATCAGCAAATGATTATTTTATTGGATTGATTTTAAATGGAATAGGTTGTCAAGTTGATGGTCAGTTTGATTTTACTTGTCAAGTAGTTG
>DJWQ01000137.1:3049-3881 GCA_002441045.1 Firmicutes bacterium UBA6226
ATAAATGGTAATTGTGTGGCTGTGAATATCAGAAAGGATGAGCTTTTATTTGAAACTCCGATTATTGTTGATACAATTAATGTGGCGGGATATGTGTTTGAATTAACTGATTGTGCGACAAGTGATAAGTGTATTGGTGTTTATGATAAGGCAGGGCAACGAGTTGTGTATATTGATGTCAATAGTAAGCAAATATTTGAGCATACAGGTTATAATGATGTGGTTGGATTGGTAGCGTATAAAGATAGTTTGTTTGTTATTCGTAATAGTGCGATAGATAAAATAAATGGGTCGACAAAGGTAAACAAAGATTATTCGGGGCGTAATTTTATTGGTGTAGCATTGTATAATCCGTTTTCTGTTTTGCTTCTTGAATATAAGGATGTTCCGACGGTTCAATTTTATAGTTTACAAGAGCTTCTTGAATTGAGCGATTTGATACCGACTACATTTATGAGTGTTTATATACCATCAAGTTTTTATGATTATCACAATTTGCTTGTTAAGGATGGATTGATTTGGGTAAGGGGTCAGAATGGATTGGTTGGATTAAGTTTGCAGATGGTTGGTAATGCGGGAATATTGTTCAATATTGAAGCGTTCTATAATTCATTTAGAGAAGTATTTAAAGACAAGCAAATAGACAGGTGGCATTTTAGGAAGTGTTATAATCATAAGGTTTTTATGTTTAGTCATGAGGAGACGGGGCGGTTTATGTTTTTGGTAGATGATGATGTGTATTTTGGTGATTTAGCGATTTTTGTAGATAGGGAATGGTTTTTTGATGCATCTGAGAAGGTTTTTTATAGGTATCAATTTACAGATGAGCCGA
>DJWQ01000137.1:3894-4738 GCA_002441045.1 Firmicutes bacterium UBA6226
TGTAGGGAGCGGTATATTATGTTTAATGTTGTTGCAAATTATCGGGGAGATGAGCGGTCTTTGGCGTTTAATTTACCTCTTGACGAACACAATTTTAGATGTAATTTATATGGAGAAGAGTTTAGTTTGATATGGTATTTACCGATTGCAACCAAGATGAAACTTGCAAAAATAAACTTTAACGAGGTTGCGAAATGAGAATAACATATAGGAAAGGGGCTGATTTAATTACACAAGCATTTAATGGAACACAAATTGGTTTATTTGATATAAACAAAAATGAACTATCTGGTGGTGGATATAGTAGACAGAATTTCCCTGGGTTTGTTTATTTAAATGAGGATGCGGATAATTTTTATTATGTGAATGCAAATACGATTATGTTCCCTGCAGCAACTGCGAATTGGTCTGATGTTTATTATGTTGGATTATTTTCAGATGGGCAACTTGCTTTGTTAATATCTTTACCAAGTCCAGCGACTATCAGAACTGGGCAACAATTAATATTTTTAGCAGGAATGATTGAATTTCAAATACCCAAACAGATAGCTTAATGGAGGGGTAAAGAATGCCGTATGTAAAAAACCCAATAACTTATCCGAGTGGTAAAGTAAGTGAAGAGACAGCAAAGATAAATACAAATTTTTCAATTTTAGCAGATGCATTTTATAATTCTGACCCTGAGAATAGTCCAATATATCGAGCTTGTTATGTAGGAATTACTGCACCATTAAATCCAAAAGTAGGTCAAATATGGGTTGATACATCAGTTGCTCCGCCAGTAATAAAAGTTTATAATGGAACAAATTGGTTAGAAGTAAAACCTGCAAGTGTAGATGAACCA
>DJWQ01000071.1:0-319 GCA_002441045.1 Firmicutes bacterium UBA6226
GCTTGATCTACGCCTACCTTACCCACTTCGGTTTGGAAGGTATCGTCAATATAAAGCTTATATGAACTCATAACGATGTCAGTAGATAAACCGTAGACTGCATCTGACGGTGGTAGTAGAATCGAGATATGATAGGTACCATAAAAGTAGTCACTATTTATCAGTGTACTGCTGAAGGTATCTCTTGAAGAGGGTACTGTGACCCATTGCAAAGGGGGATTTTGTACGTGTTGGATCTCTTTGGTGGAATAAAAGGCGTCATAATAAAAAGCCCATTCACCGTTTAATGCAACTGGTCCATTTTGAACAAAATCCCATT
>DJWQ01000071.1:368-516 GCA_002441045.1 Firmicutes bacterium UBA6226
TTTTTTTTCTCATTAGAATCCTTCCTATTACTATTCTCGTCTTAGTAAATGGTATTCTCTATTTTATAAATTTAGTTTATCATAAAGATAATAACATTAGATATGAATATTGCTTTGGAATCCATTAAAGTTAGAAAGAAATAAAAAA
>DJWQ01000071.1:556-923 GCA_002441045.1 Firmicutes bacterium UBA6226
ATGAACGCTGATTTGGAAGTGATGCGATTTTTTCCAAAGACTCTGAATGAAACTGAAAGTGACCAATTTGCAGACCGCATCAAAGCAGACATTGCGAAGAATGGTTATGGGCTGTTTGCTGTAGAGGAAAAGAGCAGTCGTACATTTATCGGTTTTATCGGTTTCAAAGAAGCGAATTTTGAGGCAGAGTTTACACCTTGTATGGAGATTGGCTGGCGTCTAACTAAAAGTGCGTGGGGGAAAGGGTATGCAACAGAAGGTGCAAGAGCTTGTTTAGCTGCTGCCTTTGAAACTTTTGGTATTGAGCAAGTTTACAGCTTTACAGCAAAGATTAATTTGCCATCAGAAAATGTCATGAAGAAAATTG
>DJWQ01000071.1:958-3453 GCA_002441045.1 Firmicutes bacterium UBA6226
ACGAGCAGGAGACCTCGGACAAGCGTATGATTGAAGACCTAATACAGCTTTATGGCGATCAGCTACTAACGCGTGAGGTTGAAGTTGCACATGTGACCAGCTCTGGGTTAATTCTAAACGAAAGCCTAGATAAAATTCTCATGGTGCATCACAATATTTACAACACATGGGCATGGACTGGTGGTCACGCAGATGCGGATACAGATCTATTGGCAGTTGCCATAAAAGAAGGGCTTGAGGAAACTGGGATTGATGCACTTAAGCCACTAAGTGATCTGCCATTATCGATAGATGTGTTAACCGTGAACGGTCACTATAAGAAGGGTAAGTACGTCTCAGCACATCTTCACTTAAATTTATCCTATGTACTCATTGCATCTGAAGATGCGTCACATGAGAGTAAACCTGATGAGAACAGTGGTGTTATGTGGATTCCGGTCGATGCACTTGAGCAATATTCAAATGAACCGTTTATGATTGACGTTTATAGAAAAATAGTGAACAGAGCCAGAAATCTTTAAAAGACTTTGTTTAAGAAAATGGTTGAATATTTCGAATTGTCACAAAGTTGTCATATAGTGGCAATCATACTGTCACTTTACTGCTAAAAGTGAATTTGTTATACTAATAGTGACTTTTTAAGAAAAGGAGATAAGGTTATGACACCTTCTAACTGCTAAACAGAAGCGAACTGAACAAAAAAAGTGAACCGCCTTAGTGGGGGTTACTTGTCGTTTTTAGCTTAGAGCAGTTAGACATCCTAATAAAGTCATGATACAAGCAATCATTTTGAAAATGTTAAAAGGCTTCCCGCAAGGTGCCTGTTATTGATGTGACTTTATTAACGTAGGAGATGTCTCCTACGTTTTTTTTAAGCCATTATCTCGCTTGAGGTAAATCTAACTTGCTTATATCATATAAATTAAGGAAGTGAACAATATGTTTGAATTATCATTTAATAAAGTCATGAAATACATGGGGACGCATCTACTATTAGAGGATTTATCCTTTCAAATTTACTCTGGTGAACGTGTTGGGATTGTAGGTCCAAACGGATGTGGGAAGAGTACCATATTAAAATTAATTGCTGGGATAGAACCATTTAATGTCTATATAGGCTCTTGGAGTGTTGGATACGATAAGGGACAGATCAATATACCAAAAGAAGCGAAGGTAGCTTATCTGGAGCAAATTCCAGTTTATCCTAGTGATATGCTGGTAAAAGAAGTTTTAATGCTCGCTTTTGAAGAGACGCGCACATTGGAAAGTAAGCTTCGGACAATTGAAGAACAAATGAAACATGCAGACGAAAATGAACTTAATATTTTACTAAAGCAATACGCAAGTGTGACAGCGGCATTTGAAACTGCTGGGGGCTACGAAGTAGAGGAAAAATACAATCGCATCTGCATCGGTTTGGATTTTCAAGATGCTTTTCTAAATCGCCCATTTGAGCTATTAAGTGGGGGAGAAAAAACCACAGTGATACTGGGTAAACTGTTAATGGATCAACCAGATATCTTACTTTTAGATGAGCCTACCAATCATTTGGATACAAAAGCAATAGAGTGGTTAGAGGGCTATTTAAAGCAGTATAAAGGGATTGTCATCATCGTCTCCCATGACAGATATTTCTTAGATCAAGTGGTTGAAAAGGTCATTGAGATAGAGGGAAAATCCGCGAAGACGTTTAAGGGAAATTACTCTGAATATGTGAAGCAGAAAGAAGAGCAGGTTCGTATAGAGTTGGCTCAGTTTATGGAACAGCAAAAGAAAATCAACCAAATGGAACAAGCGATTAAATCACTGAGAGATTGGGCGATTCGAGCGGACAACAACAAGTTTTTCCGACGCGCGGCGAGCATGCAGCTCAAACTTGAGAAATTGGACAAAATGGATCGCCCACAAATCGACAAGCCTGGTATGAAACTTGGATTAACAGCAACTGGTCGAACGGGAAATGAAACGATAGTTGCCACAGACCTATGCAAGGCATACGAGGGCAAACGTCTTTTTGATCTTGCTGATGTGCTTGTACAATACAAAGAACGCGTTGTACTCGTCGGACCTAATGGCAGTGGAAAAAGTACATTTATCAAGATGTTATTGGGCTATGAAACAGCAGACAGTGGTCATCTTAAGATTGGATCAGGTGCAAAGGTGGCTTATTTGCCACAAGAAATAGAATTTGAAAATACACAGCTAAATGTTCTTGAAACTTTTAGAGATGGGATTGATATACCTGAGGGTAAAGCAAGAGAATATCTGTCAAAATTTATGTTCTTCGGACCACGCGTTTTCACACCAGTCTCTGCGCTCTCTGGCGGTGAACGCATCAGACTGAAGCTATCGAGATTACTTTATGAAGAGGTCAACTTATTGATTTTAGATGAGCCAACCAATCATTTAGATATTGATGCGATAGAGACACTTGAAGAGGCACTTGAGAATTTTAAAGGGACCATATTCTTTATCTCACATGACAGATATTTTAT
>DJWQ01000166.1 GCA_002441045.1 Firmicutes bacterium UBA6226
CAGGTAATTGGGCATCCAATATCGCAGCAGGTTCGACCTACGGGTATAAGCTCTTGTGGATGGTAACGTTATCGACGATTATGCTGGTCGTTTTACAGCATAACGTCGCGCATCTTGGTATCGTCACCAATGAGTGTTTATCTGAGTCAGCAACGCGACATTTAAAGCCTTGGGCGTCTAAAATCATCCTCTCAACGGGGATAATGGCGGCAATTTCTACGGCTTTAGCGGAAATTTTAGGGGGAGCAATTGCATTAAACATGCTCTTTAGAGTCCCAATTAAGATTGGATCAGTAATGGTATTTGGTCTGATCGTTTACATGCTCTTATCGAACTCGTATTTTAAGCTTGAGAAGTGGATCATTGGATTTGTGTCTATCATTGGACTATCCTTTTTATATGAACTGAGCCTAGTGAATGTCAATTGGGGCGCTGCGGCAACAGGATGGGTATCGGTTAGCATTCCAGAAGGCTCTATGCCGATCGTTATGTCTGTTCTAGGCGCTGTCGTTATGCCGCATAACCTTTTTTTACATTCTGAAATCATTCAAAGCCGTCAGTGGAATCTTCAAGATGAAAGTGTGATCAAAAAGCAATTGTCATTTGAGTTTTTAGATACGCTATTTTCAATGGGGGTAGGATGGGCAATTAACAGTGCGATGATTATACTTGCTGCAACCACTTTCTTTGCAGATAAAATTCACGTAGAAGAGCTTTCAATCGCTAAGAACATGCTTGAGCCCCTCGCAGGCTCGGGAGCAGCTTTAGTCTTTGCCATCGCTTTATTATTTTCAGGAATTTCCTCTACGATCACTGCTGGAATGGCGGGTGGTTCAATATTTGCAGGTATGTTTGGCGAACCGTATAACATCGAGGATATACATTCAAAGTTTGGTGTCATTGGCATCTTAGGGATAGCAACCCTGATTATCTTTTTAATTCAGGATTCATTTAAAGGGCTTATCTACAGTCAGATGATGTTAAGCATTCAGTTGCCAATCACAGTGTTTCTTCAGATCTATCTGACGTCATCTGAAAAGGTGATGGGGAAATATAAGAATCCACTATCTACAAAATTAGTTTTGATCGCGATAGGCGTAATATTAACCGTATTGAATATTATGCTATTTGCTAGTTTTATTTAATTTTTGATAAATAAAACCTCAGTCATTATCTATTGAGAGGTGCATCATGTACAAGACAGTTTTATTAAAACGGTTGATAACATGAGAGACCTAACATAGATCAAGGACTGAGGTTTTTAGTTATATTATTTAATATTATATTAGTTCGCAGTTTAAGCCTGCGTTTTGAATCATTTGTTTGTCATTCTCAACATCGCTACCAAGTGTCGTTAAGAAGTTGCCAACCAATGCCGCATTGACGCCAGATTCAAAGCCTTTTTGTTGAAGTTGTTTTAGGGCCATTCTTCCACCGGCATATCTGATACTGACATCTTTAAGTGCATAGCGGTAAAGCGCAAGTGTCAACAAGATTTCTTCTGGTGAAAGTATGGTTTGATTTTCCATAGGTGTACCAGTTATTGGCATCAAAACATTAACCGGTACCGATTTGATGCCGAGTGCTCTGATCTCAATTGCCATTTGAAGCCTTTCTTGAACTGTTTCACCCATGCCGATAATACCGCCACAGCATAGGTCTAATCCTGCCGCTTGAACGTTCTTTATCGTATCTAATCGATCCTCATAAGAGTGTGTACTGCAGATGAAATCATATCTTTCAGAAGCAGTTTCAACATTATGATGATACATCGAGACACCTGCTGCTTTAAGCTTTTCAAGCTCTGACCTTGTCGCCAAACCATGAGACGCACACAGCTTTAAATTTGTATCTTGCTTTAAACGACTGTAGATCGAAACCAAAGCGTCTATAAAGCTCTCTGAGGTTATGGAACGGCCACTGGTTACAAGTGAGAAACGATGTGCGCCTGACGCTTCCACTTCTTTAGCCTTGGCTAAAATAGTATCGTAGTCAAGGAGCTCGTAGCTATCGCAGGTTGTGTTATAATGCGCTGATTGTGCACAATACTTACAGTCTTCAGAGCACTTACCCGATTTCGCACTTAATATGGTGCATAAATCCACATGACCTCCCATGTAATGATCACGAATTTGATTGGCACCAGCAGAAATCAGATCTAAGTATGCAACATCTGAATTTCCAATTTGATATAGTTTAACGAGTTCTGAAAGAGGCAAATCTTTTCCTTCAAGCACAAGTGTCGTACAAGTATGGATAAAGCTTCTATTTGCGATACTTATTTTTTCTGTCATCATTATGCAAGTTCCTTTTTAGAATAGAGACCTGCTTGCTTCAGTCTTGGAATCAACAGCGATGAAATGTAAGCAGCAATAATTAACAATACAAAGTCTTTTACCATGTAAGGCACCATGATCTTGAAAATTGCTGACAATGCCATTGGTGTGCCTACATAAAGATTTTTAATCATATAGAAATAGATGTTTCCAAAAATATACGTGAACGCAAAGCCAACCAACGAAATACCGATGAGCTTAATGAGTGTTAACTTAGATGTACGTTCTGCAAGATACCCTAATATGAGTGAACAAAATGCAAAACCAATAAGGTACCCAAACGTCGGGTTGAAGATGTATTGGAAGCCACCACCATATGTGAACACCGGGAGGCCGATAAGTCCCATGGCAATGTACAATAATTGTGAAATAAAACCGTTTCTCGCACCAAGTAATAAACCAGCAAAAATACTGAAAAAGAGCTGGAAAGTAATAGGTACAGCTGAAAATGGAATACTAACCTTAGCACCAACAAACATAAGTGCCGTAAACAAAGGAATCATTGTTAAATCTCTTGTGGTTAATTTCATAAATCGCTCCTGATAGATAAATTTGTTATTACGTTAACAGTATAGAGGTGCTAAAAAGAATTGTCAACTACAAAAAAACAAAGGTTAACAAT
>DJWQ01000093.1 GCA_002441045.1 Firmicutes bacterium UBA6226
AAGGATTGGTCTATACGAAATAAAATTATCGCAGGTTTCTTAGTAATTATTATTGCGTTAATTTATGTTACGGTATCATCTTATAATTTTATTGGTCTTATAGCGTATGAATACATTCCTGTAATTCAACTTCAATCACAGCTTAGCTCTACTGTTCAACATATGAATGCAACTCAAAGAGATTTCCTTATGATTGACCGTACAAATGAGGATTACTTCAAGGAAGCTTCAAAGCTTGAAGAAGGTCAATTGGCACAAACTGAAAGGACACTTGAATTTGCGAGTTCTTATCAAAGTGCGCTAGAGGATGTCAACGACTTACAGGATACAGATCTTGTAAAAAACGAACCCGTTTTAAAGGACAGCATAGATCAACTTAAAACGGAAATCAATAACTATAATACAATTTTTGATCAAATGCATGCAAATATCCAAAAGCGCGGTTTTGATCGCTATGGCGTCGTAGGTGAAATCGATACGATGAAAAAGCAACTTAAGGCAAAGTTGGCGGCAATGCCACAGGATAGCAATCTTGATAAAGCCATAGCAAACCTTGACAGTGCACATGTAAATTATCTTTATACGCAAGAGAAACGTTTTTTAGATCAAATAAAGGATCAATTGAATTATCCGAACACTCAGGTTATGTTAGGCTCATTTACAGATAGTTATAAGAGCGAGTACAATGCCATATCAGAAGGCTATGTAAATGCGTTCGCTAATTTGGTTGCTTTAGATGATACCATTGGACGTAATCCTGAAGAGGGTCTTTTTGCAGAATTAACTGCATCTAGTGATCGAACAAATGAACTTGTTTCTCAAATAACTGATACAATTAAAGCTGAGCTCGAATCAAGCTTAAAAAGCTTAATTGGGAAATTAGTTATATTAGTTTTAGTGGTTACTGGTGCAGCCATTGCATTTGCATTTGTTTTAGCGACGGTTATCTCTAAGCCAGTTAAAAACGTCAACCTTATGCTTGAAGATATCTCTGAAGGTGAAGGTGATTTAACTAAGACTTTGAATATTAATACAAAAGAAGAAATGGGTACGATGGCGACCCTGTTCAATAAATTTGTCTCTAAAATACAAGCAGTTGTAATTAAAGTAAAAGACAGCGCGACTACTTTAACAGGATATACAGATGAAATTCACGATGCAATCGATCAAGCCAATGAGAGCATTGAACAAATTAATCTTGAAGTTAGATCAATGATCGATGGCTTACAAAATAATGCCAGTGTCGTTCAAGAAACAACAGCAAGTATTCAAGAACTATCTAGTAGTGCACAAATGATTTCAAGAGAAGCAGAAGCGGTCGTAGCGGATTCTGAAAACGTACTTGAAGCGTCTAAAAATGGCGTGGACAAACTCAGCGGTGTTGTAAACAGTATTGAAAAAGTAAAAGCTTCTTCAGAATCAATGGCGGATGTCATTACAACCTTGAGACATTCATCAAACGAAATTGTTGAAATTGTCAATATCATCAACGCCATTGCAGAACAAACCTCATTGCTTGCCCTCAATGCTTCTATCGAAGCAGCAAGAGCAGGTGAGCATGGTAGAGGGTTCTCTGTAGTAGCAGAAGAAGTAAGAAAACTTGCAGAACAAAGTAAAGGCTCTGCATTTAAAATCAACGATATCATCACTCAAATTTCTAAAGACATTCACGGTGCTGGTGAAACGATGCAACTTGAAAAGCAATTGGTTGAGAAGAGTGTTTCTGAAGTGCATGAAACCAATCAAAGCTTCAATCAGATTTTAAAATTGATAGAAGCAATTGATCAAAAGCTTTCAAATATCAGTCGAGGTGCAGGGCAGCAATCACAAATTTCTGAAGAAATGGCAAGGGCAGTTGATGAACTATCTAATATCATGCAAGACAATGTGTCGTCGTCAGAACGTATTGGCGCAAGTATAGAAAATCAAGTTGCAACATTTGAAGAAATTGCAGCGAGTATTTCAGAACTTAAAAATATGGCGACAATTTTGGAAACCGAGACAAATCGATTTAAAGTGTAATGTGAAACCCTCAACCCTTTGGTTGGGGGTTTATTTAATGCTAAAATATTTTGTTATTTATTTATATTCACCCGAAAGGTTGTCGAACATAGTGTTTGACAATGATGGCATTAAAATGGCTGAGATATGATCATCTGAGGACTTGAAATTATAAGTTGGCTAATATATGCTTATGTATGTACTTTAAATTAGAGAAGACAGAACTTTTTATGTAAAAATTCGTCATATATAGAGGTGGACATGCAAATTAAAGAAGCTTATCTGCACGTAATCGATGCAGTTAACGATGTGAAATTACTTTCTGAAAAGGCGATGCAAATCGACGTAGAGATAGAAGAGTACGCAATTAAGCATACTGAGATTTTTAAGGATCATTTGGATATTTCCGAATTGCCACTTAGCGCACAAACAAGGCTTGGATTATCTGAAAATAGGGATTTTAAAGAGGTAAGCTTACAAGTAGCAGATTTATTCTTCGATGCGATGCAACAAACTGACGAGATCAAACCCTGTGACTTAATGTGTTTAAGCTTAGAAGATGAAAATGGTTCTTTTTATGCATTTTTAAAATTGAACTTTAGAACGAGCTTTGCGCATGCTGTAGAACTGGAAGAAAATTTAATCATGAACAAAATTGTTCGCCAGGTGACGACGTTGCCTTATAAATCTCAAAAGGTAGAAGAGGGCTTTTTAATCGACTTTAGTACGGACACCGTTTTTGTGAAGGACAAACAAGTGACCATAGATGGCAACAAAGTTAAGTACATCACTGAGAAAATCTTAGGTACCTTTGGTGCCTTAACGACCAAGCGAAAAATTGACTTAATCACTAAAACCGCAGAAAAGGTAATTGAAAAATATGATGATCAACCGTTAATTAAAACTGCGAAAATGCGTCAAATGGTTACTGAACAGCTGGATCAGACGGGAAGTATTGATCTTTCACCTATTGTTGAAGCCTGTATGGACACTCAAGTGGCCAAAGATACTTATTATCAGTCACTTACTGAAAAAGGTGTGGATTCTGAAGGCGTAAAACTTAATGAAGCTCAAACTAAAAAGCTCAAGCGAACACAACGTATAAAGACTGCAAGCGGTGTAGAAATTATCTTACCTTTCGAATATGTATCTAGAACAGAGAATTTGAGCATTGTCAATCATCCTGATGGCTCAGTCAGTATAGAACTTAAAAATCTTGGAGAATTATTATGAGACTTAATAAATATTTAAGTGACGCTGGCGTATGCTCAAGACGCGAAGCTGATCGACAAATTGAGGCGGGTAAAGTTCTCGTGAATGGTGTAGTTGCTGTATTAGGCACACAGGTGGAAGTTGCTGACACCGTTATTTTTAACGGGAAAAAAGTCAATGCTGTGAATGAAAAGGTGATATTAGCGGTTTACAAACCGATAGGTATAGAATGTACCAGCGCGACAGATGTACAAGATAATATCGTTAATTATGTAGGGTACAAGACACGTCTTTATCCAGTCGGAAGGTTGGACAAACAATCTGAAGGCTTAATTTTGATGACCAATGATGGCGAATTGTCCAATGGCATCTTAAAAGCCAGATACTTTCATGAAAAAGAATATATCGTTAGAGTGAACAAACCTCTTTCTAGAGAATTTTTAAAGCAAATGCGTTCAGGTGTGCCTATTTTAGATACTGTAACTAGACCTTGTGAAGTTGATAAGCTTGATGAGCGAAGCTTTAAGATTATTTTAACCCAAGGGTTAAATCGTCAAATCAGAAGGATGTGTGAAGCGTTAGGTTACGAAGTGCTTAATCTAAAGCGAACTAGGGTATTAAATGTAACGTTAGAGGGGCTTGAATACGGTAAGTGGCGTCATTTGAGTACCGATGAGGAAAGTACATTAAGATCAATCGTGTCAAAAAATGATGATTCTGCATACCTAAAGGAAGTAGATGATTTTGACGATAATTAACTCAAAGGTAAAGTGTTTAAACAGTCATAGAGAGAATGTCATTTTGATAATGACAGGTGTTGATTGGAATTGAGGGATATCATGTTAGAAAATGTTTTAATCGCAGGATTTGCAACATTCATAGTGTTTATTAGCGTTGAAACCGTTAAGAGCTTTAGACAGTTTTTAATTTTCAAGAGAGTAAGAGAGGCAATCCTGATTGCTGCTTTTGGATATTTAAAACATACACCGAAGGGCTTTGTCGATTTGTCACGCTTGAAGACACATCTCATTGATAAATTAAGAGAGATCAAATTATACAGATGGGTAAAAGACATAACGATTACTTGGGAATCCGTAGATGCCATACAGTTTGTTTTCGAGCTGAAATTTGAAAAATTACAGCCTAAGTATAAATTTGTTATTGGATTAAAAGATGTAGATGAGATTGTAAATCGATCAAAGTAAGTAAACCGGATAAGGATGTGAGAAGATGAGAAGGGTTGTTGTTATTCTATTAATCGCAGTTGCACTATTTTTGTTCTACAGTATCGCGACTCACACAGACAAACCTAAAGACATAGAAACCTATCATTTCGATTTCGACGAGATCGATAAGGATTTTTGGCTCGTAAGTGAATGGGAATCCTATAAACGTGCGTACGATTTGGTGAAAATAGACAATGGTATTCTTGAACTTAGTCAAGATGTTACTGGAATTATGCCATATATGCTCAGTAAACCATTGGAGCTTCAAAGCAAAGATGTATTGACCATAAAAAGGCGCATAAAAATTTCCCATGGATTAGATACCTTCTCTGGTGGTTTGGCACTTTATCAAACGTTAGATTTAGAGTTAATGCCTGAACCAACCGATGGTGCATGGTTTACAGCTTTTGGAGATGGTGTTGCACTAATTGAATATTCATATGATTTGACACATGAGACAGAAAGACCTGGCAAAGATGTTTTTAGATTCTTAGCAGCAGATTGGGAATACAACGATAACTATCAGTTGGTTACACCGGTTTATGATGAATGGGTGGATGAAACCTTAATCTTTGATATGCGTTCCAATCAAATGATTTATAAATTGGGAGATAAAGAATACAAGCTCTATAGCTATAAGTTAGATAAAAGTGCCGTCCGTATATTGATGCATCCGTATGGAACTGGAACAGGGAATATAATTGAAATCGATTCTATGGACGTTACTATAGAAGACAAATCAACTCGATAAGAGGTCATTATATTGAAGAGTATGTACGAAAAAGGGCTGGAATATGCCCTTTATTTGTTGGCTGGCCAAATGAAAACTGAAAAACAAATGCGAGATAAGCTCAAGAGCAAAGAGTATGAGGATGAGATTATTGAAAAGATTATTCGCCAGCTATTAGATGTAAAATACCTAGATGATGTCAATTATGCGCAGTGCTACATCAGAGCCAATCGACATAAATACGGCATCTATCGTCTTAAGATGAGTTTGAGACAAAAAGGCGTGAAGCAGACAGATATAGACTTGGCATTCTTAAATGAAGAAGATGAAGCGATGGAAGCATCTGAGACCATCGTTGAGAAAGAAATCGTTGAGAAAATATTAGAAAAAAAAATTGCGAGTACAACCATTGATTGGACTCGCATGAAATCGGACTATCAATATAAAAATGCAACGTATCTAAAATTAGCTAGATTTTTAGCCAGTCGCGGATTTTCCGCTGACGTTATTAAAACGGTGTTGCGTAATCGGTTGACTGAGGAGTTCATCGATGAATTTTGAGTTGGCATTAAAAGCGCCGTTGATAAATTCAGAATGTAAGAGTTCGAACCTTTTTTTTGCTCTCGTTAAACCGACATAGAACAGTCGTCTCTCTTCTTCAATTTGAGCGTCTGTTCTATTTTTTGCATTTGGAAAGACTTGCGGATTAACATCTACCATATAGACTTCATCAAATTCTAAACCCTTTGAGCCGTGGATGGTGGAAAGGGTTATTCTCTCATCTATATTTCCTTGATTGCTCATCAAAAATTTTCTAAGTGTATCGATACGATTGATAAAATCAAAACCTGTTTTTAGTGGCTTTGCAATTGCTTTATACGTATCAAGTCGTGTTCTAGCATAGGTCATCGTAAATCCGAGCTTAGAAGAGCTGTTCTTAATGTATTCTAGATATCCGAGCTCAGTTTCGATAAAATGTATGGCATCATAAGGTCTTAATTTTGAGAGGGCTTCAAATTGCTCCTTTAGTCTTTCTTGTGTTCTGGTTTGATAATCTTGTAAAAAAGGAATTTCAACTAGAACGTTAAATATGTTTCTACCTCTTTGATTCAGCTGAATATAGTTTAGCATTTCTCTTGAAATAAACCCGTTGGTTTTAAAAGCGATTCGACTAAAGCTTTGGAAATCCTGTGGAATCATCGCTAAAGTAATAAAAGCCAATAAATCTTCAAGCAGCCAATGACTTAATTCGGCGTGAGGCATGTCCTTAATTTGAAAGGACATTTTTTCTTTTTCTAGTAAATCGATGATACTGATTGCTGAAATCTTATTTCGATAAAGCACAGCGAGTGTTTGTTTTTGATCTTGCGCTTCATTAAAGCATGCTTTCAAATAAGCATTTCTCCCAATTAAGTCGTCAAATACTCGAACGACAGGTTCTTCAATAGGTGAAAAGAATGGCATCATTTTTTTAGGATATCTATCTTTATTATGTGCGATGATTTCCGCAGCCGCAGTGACGATATGCGCATCTGAACGGAAATTTTGATCTAAATAATATAAATTGGCATCTTCAAATCGTTTTTTAAAATCGAGTAAATATCTAGGATAAGCTCCCCTAAATCCATAAATGGATTGATCATCGTCTGCAACTAAGAATAAATTGTTTTCATCAGAGAGGAGCAACTCTATTAGCTCAAACTGAAGTAGAGAGGTGTCTTGTGCTTCATCTACTTGAATAAATCTATATTGATCAACTAGGTTCTTTCGATATTGAGGGGATTTTTTTAAAAGCTGAATGGCACTGATGAGCATATCATCAAAATCAAATAGTAGATGATTTTTCTTATACTTATGATAATCCTCAGCCATTTCGAAGATATCATCCCAATCAAAGGTTTGGTCATGTGATTGATTGCGATTTAGACGGAGATTATAGATTAAACCAATTTGATTAGAAAGTGTTTCGAAATCATCCTCGCTGAGTGATTCATGATGTCTTTTTCGATAGACCTCATTGAGTATTCGATATTTTTGTGATCCATCTTCAAGGAGTGTCATCTCTTTTCCGATAGCGTTCAGATAACTTTTATACATTCTAAAAGCCAATCGATGAATGGTCATAAATTGAAAGGGAGCACCTTCTGGAAATGTAGAGCGGTAGCGCCTTTCCATATCGTCAGCCGATGCTTTAGAAAAGGTAAGGGTTAAAATTGAATCAGGTGAAACCTGATGATGCTCTACCAAATGTATGAGTCGATGCAATAGTAGTGTCGTTTTACCACTTCCTGGAATTGCGAGTGTAAGTGCTGGACCAGTAAAATGTCTAGAGGCTTCTAATTGTCCTTGTGTAAGGTTTTTTTCTGCCATTTTAACTCCTAATAGGGCAATTTTGTCAAAAAAACCCCAATAAATGTTCTGTTTTGATATAAAAACGGGGTTTATGTGTGAATGATTTATGAATAATATATAACAAGGGGGTAAATTTTGCAATAAACCCTTGCTACAGGGCGTGTATAAGGTATAATTATAGTGATTTTCGCTATACAACTTTACATTTTTCATCAAATAAGTTACTATTAATTAGTTAAAGAGGTTAATTAAACTCCCATGAGGAGTTAAATAAATAAGAGATCGGGAGGCACCCATGAGCTACGAGATTTTAAAGAAAGAAAATAGTGAAGTGACCATTAAGGTGACTGTACCTGCTGAAGCATTTGAAAAAGCAGTTCTTGCCGCTTATAACAAAAATAAAGGCAAATTTAACGTTCCAGGATTTAGAAAAGGCAAAGTACCAAAATCAATTATTGAAAAGCAATACGGCGAAGGCGTTTTCTATGAAGATGCAGTTAACTTATTATTACCTGAGTATTATGAAAAAGCATTAGATGCTTTATCGATTGAGCCAGTCGCAAGACCTGACATCGATATTACTGAAATTGAAGCAAAAAAAGACATGGTATTTACTGCAGTAGTAACTGTAGCGCCAGAGTTTGTACTCGAAGGGTACAAAGGTATCGAAGTTGAGACAGTAAACGCTGAAGTGACTGATGAAATGATCGATGCTGAAATCGATAAAACTAGAAATATGAACGCAAGATTAGTATCTGTTTCTGATAGAGCAGTTCAAGATGGTGACACAGTAATCATCGATTACAAAGGCTTTGTTGGTGAAGATCAATTCCAAGGCGGTACTGCAGAGAATCAAGAATTAGTGATTGGTTCAGGCAAGTTTATTCCAGGATTTGAAGAGCAACTCGTGGGTGCTAATGTTGGCGATCATGTTCATGTTAATGTAACTTTCCCTGAAGTTTATCATTCAGATGAACTTGCAGGTAAAGAAGCTGTGTTCCATGTATCTGTAAATGATATTAAATTTAAAGAACTTCCTGAACTAGATGATGAGTTTGCAAAAGACGTATCTGAGTTTGATACACTTGAGGCTTATAAAGCTAACTTAAAGGCTGAACTTGAAGTGTCAGCAGCTGAAAGCGCAAAAGCAGCACAAAGAGACAAAGTCATCGATAAAGTAACAGAGTTAATCACAGTAGAGATCCCTGAGAAAATGATCGAAGCTGAAATCGATGGCATGGTAAGAGAATTTGATCAACAATTAAAATACCAAGGCTTAAGCTTAGACCAATACGTTCAATTTACTGGTGGTAGCTTCGATGCTTTAAAAGAGCAAATGAAACCTGATGCACTAGCTAGAGTAAAAACAAGCTTAGTCATTGAAAAAGTAATGAACCAAGAAAACATTGAAGTAACTGAAGAAGATATTGAAGCAGAACTTCAAAAAATTGCTGAGCTTCAAAAGAGAGATCTTGAAGAAATCAGAAAAGTATTCAGCCAAGACAATTATGACTATTTAAAATCTAACTTAAAATCTAGAAAGACAGTAGACTTCCTAGTGGACAATGCAAAGTTAGTCTAGTTTATTAACGGAGGTGCAAAATGGCAAGTTATATCCCTTATGTTATCGAACAAACAAGTAAAGGCGAAAGATCATATGACATCTATTCGAGACTTTTAAAAGACAGGATTATTTTCATTAGTGGTGAGATTGATGACAATACTGCAAATTCAGTTGTTGCGCAACTTCTTTTCCTCGAAGCTGAGAATCCTGAACAGGATATCAACATCTATATCAACAGTCCTGGAGGCTCAATAACAGCTGGGATGGCTATTTTTGACACCATGGAATATATTAAACCTGATGTATCGACGATTTGTATCGGTATGGCAGCAAGTATGGGTGCTTTTTTACTTGCTGCGGGTGCAAAAGGTAAAAGATACGCTCTACCGAATGCAGAAGTTATGATTCACCAACCACTGGGTGGTGCTAGAGGTCAAGCTTCTGATATTAAAATTCAAGCAGATCGTATCTTGAAAATGCGTCAAGATTTAAACCGAATTCTCAGTGAAAAAACTGGGAAGCCATATGAACAAATCGAAAAAGATACAGATAGAGATTTCTTTATGACAGCGGAAGAAGCGGTAGAATATGGCCTTATTGACAAAGTTTTTGTCAAAAGATAATTCAAACGTAAGAAATGAGGTAATCAATGGATAAACCTACATTAAAATGTTCTTTTTGTGGGAAAAGTCAAGAGCAAGTAAAGCGTTTAATTGCAGGTCCAAATGTCTATATATGTGACGAATGTATTGAACTTTGCAATGAAATTCTTGAAGAAGAACTCTCGATTTACAAAAAAGAAGATACGGACGAATGGTCTTTGGAGTCTTTACCAAAACCTTCTGAGATTAAAGATATACTAGATTCGTATGTTATCGGACAGGAAAAGGCAAAAAGAACACTCGCCGTCGCGATGTACAATCATTATAAAAGAATACAAAATGAGACTGAAGAGGATGATATTGAGCTTCAAAAGAGCAATATTCTTCTGATCGGACCAACGGGTTCAGGGAAAACGCTATTGGCCCAAACCTTAGCTAAAATCCTTGATGTGCCGTTTGCCATCGCCGATGCAACTGCGCTTACTGAAGCTGGGTATGTTGGTGAGGATGTAGAAAACATCATATTAAAATTAGTTCAAGCTGCAGATTATGATATAGAACGTGCACAAAAGGGTATTATCTATATCGATGAGATTGATAAAATCACTAGAAAATCTGAAAATCCATCTATTACTAGAGATGTTTCAGGTGAAGGTGTGCAGCAAGCGTTACTAAAAATAATTGAAGGAACTGTTGCCAACGTGCCGCCACAAGGTGGACGTAAACACCCACATCAAGAGTTTTTGCAAGTGGATACAACCAATATTTTGTTTATCTGCGGTGGGGCTTTTGACGGTATGGGCTCAATAATTAGTTCTAGAATTGGTGAGAAAGCAATGGGATTTGGTGCGGCAGTTCAAAGCAAGAAGGACATTCCTCTTGGTGAATTGTTTGATAAGATTGAGCCAAAGGACTTACTCAAATTTGGACTCATACCAGAATTTGTAGGTCGTGTGCCAATCGTCGTCTCCCTTCATGAACTTGATCACGATGCGTTAGTTAGAATTCTTAAGGAGCCTAAAAACGCAATTGTGAAACAATATCAAAAAATGTTGAAGTTAGATAGTGTCGAACTTGAATTTGAGGACGATGCGTTGACTGAAGTTGCAAAAATGGCAATAGAAAGAAAAACAGGTGCTCGAGGTTTAAGATCGATTCTTGAAAGCATAATGATGGAAATCATGTATGAAATTCCTTCACGTGACGATATCAAGAAATGCATTGTTACTAAGGAAACCATTAGAAACCATCAATTGCCAACCCTTGTGTTGTATGATTCTAAGAAGGAAACTTCTAAGAAAGAATTAACTAAGGGTAAAGAAAGTGTATCCTAAAACGAGCGAAAGCTCGTTTTTTGCTTAAACCACAAGCAAAGATTGTGGTCAAGTTAAATGTTAAACTTGTTTTTCACATGTATATTATAGAGAGGTGAAATCATGGAACAAGAAAGCAAAGTCATCAATATTCCTTTGATTCCGCTGAGAGGGTTGTCCATATTTCCTTATATGGTCTTACACTTTGATGTGGGTCGAAAAAAATCCATAAAAGCACTTGAAGCTGCTATGGCAAAGGACCAACGTATTTTCTTAACGACGCAATTTGATATAGACAATGATTCGCCTGAATCAACTGATTTCTACAAAGTCGGTACAATCTGTAAAATCAAGCAAATGTTAAAATTACCTGGCGATGCGATTCGTGTGCTCGTTGAGGGGATTCAGCGTGCTGAAGTAAGTGAAATTGTTGAAGATTCGCCTTATTTCCGTGTAGACGTTAATGTTTTTGAAGATGATATTACTGTGGATAAGGAAATTAGTGCGCTTATGAGAAGCAATATCTCAGCTTTTGAGAGATACATTGCGACGACGAATCGAGTGAGTGCTGATGTGATCTTATCGATTACAGCCATTGATGAACCCGGACGACTTGCAGATACAATCGCTGCTCAATTAACACTTAAAACAGAGCAAAAGCAAGAATTGATTAATGCAATAGACGTTAAACTTCGTTTAGAGCACCTTTATAAGATTCTCTTAACAGAAGTAGAAATTCTTGAAGTTGAAAAAAATATCAATGACAAAGTAAAAAGTCAAATCAACAAATCTCAAAAAGAGTATTATTTAAGAGAGCAAATAAAAGCAATTAGAGATGAGCTTGGTGAAGAAGACGCACAGGAAGATGAAATTGAAGAAATGCGTCAAAAACTTAAAAAGCTGAAATTATCTAAGAAAATAGACAAAAAAGTATCAGCTGAAATCGATCGTTATTCGAGATTGTCGCCTTCATCTGCTGAAAGTGGTGTGATTCGAAGCTACGTCAACTGGATTTTAGATTTGCCTTGGCGTAAAGAGACTAAGGATCAAATCGATTTGGTTAAAGCACAAGCGATACTTGACGAAGATCATTTTGGACTTGAAAGCGTAAAAGAACGTGTGGTTGAATATCTAGCGGTAAGAGATTTAACGCAGAGTATGAAAGGCCCTATCATTTGTCTAGTCGGCCCTCCAGGCGTTGGTAAAACATCTATTGCCAAATCTATCGCTCGCTCTCTTGGAAGAGAGTTCGTTAGAATGTCACTGGGTGGGGTTCGTGATGAAGCAGAAATAAGAGGGCATCGTCGCACTTATATCGGAGCGATACCTGGTCGCATTATCAATGGCATTAAAGAAGCGGGCACAAAGAATCCTGTCTTTTTATTTGATGAAATAGATAAGCTTTCTAGTGATTTCAGAGGCGACCCTGCTTCAGCACTTTTAGAAGTTTTAGATCCTGAGCAAAACAAGGAGTTTACAGATCACTATCTTGAAGTTCCTTTTGATTTATCAAAAGTTATGTTTGTGACTACTGCAAACTCACTAAACACCATTCCAAGACCTCTTTTAGACCGTATGGAAGTAATTCAAGTTTCTGGTTATACAGAGTATGAGAAATTAAACATCGCTAAAAAATACTTGGTACCTAAAAAAATGGAAGAGCACGGCTTACAGAAAAACTGTCTTTCAGTTTCTGATGAAGGTTTATATGAAATTATTAGAAAGTATACAAGGGAGTCCGGTGTACGTGAACTTGAAAGAAAAATCGCGGATCTATCTAGAAAAGCAGCAGTAAGAATCGTTAAAGGCGAAGTGAAATCGGTTCGTGTAACAGATAAAAACTTAGATAAATATTTAGGTAAGACAAGATACCATTATGATTTGATCGCTGAAGAAGACCAAGTGGGTATCGTGACAGGCCTCGCATGGACAGCTGTAGGTGGAGACACGCTTTCAATTGAAGTAAACACGATGAAAGGTAAAGGTAAGTTGCAATTAACAGGTCAGCTTGGCGATGTTATGAAAGAATCAGCTCAAGCGGGTCTATCTTATATAAGAACCGTAGCAAGCACATACGGTATCGAGGAAAACTTCCATGAAACCATAGATTTACACGTGCACATACCTGAAGGTGCTATTCCAAAGGATGGTCCATCGGCTGGTATCACTATGGCGACTGCTATGATTTCTGCATTGGCGGAAATTCCAGTGAATCGTTTTGTTGCTATGACTGGCGAGATTACATTAAGAGGTCGTGTATTACCGATTGGTGGTTTCAAAGAAAAGGCATTGGCTGCAAAAAGAGCAGGCATTAAAAAGATACTTTTCCCATTTGATAATTTAAAAGACTTAGAAGATATTCCAGAAACCGTTAAGAAAGAAATTGAATTTATAGCGGTAAAAACCATGGATGAAGTTCTTGAACATGCTTTGGTTAGAGAGGAAAAGTAAATGAAGATAAAAAATAGTACCTTTGTAATAAGTGCAGTTTCTAAAACACAGTACCCAGAAGATCAATTGCCTGAGTTTGCATTTGCTGGCCGATCGAATGTAGGCAAATCTTCGTTAATCAACATGTTGCTGGGGAGAAAAGGACTAGCTAAAACCAGTTCGACACCTGGAAAAACCCAATTGGTTAACTTTTACGATATCGATGGGATTTTTAGATTTGTCGATTTACCTGGCTACGGATTTGCAAAGGTATCGAAAACACAAAAAGCAGGTTGGGGCAAAATTATAGAGACGTATCTACACAATAGAGAAACACTTCTTGAGGTGTTTCAGCTTGTTGATATTAGACATACCCCTTCTGCTGAAGACATTCAGATGTATGATTGGATTCGTTCAGCGGGCTTTAATGGCATTGTCATTGCAACAAAAGCGGATAAGCTAACAAAAAATCAAGTTCAAAAACAGTTATCTGTCATTAGAAAAACGTTGGGAATGGAAAAGGATGCTGTTATATTGCCTGTTTCGTCTCAAACGAGAGATGGCAAATATGATTTTTGGGATATGATTAACGAGTTGTTCGAAGCCAATGAAATTGACATCTTTATGGAAAGACAAGATGGCAGTAATAAAATTCAAGCAACAGAATAAATATTAAATAATTATTGAGGAGAGTAAAAATGGCTCAAAATCCAATCGTTACGATTACAATGGTAGGCGGAAAGCAAATGAAAGTTGAGCTTTACCCAGAAGTAGCGCCAAATACAGTAAATAATTTTATCAGCTTAGTAAAAAAAGGTTACTATGATGGTTTGATTTTCCACAGAGTCATCAAAGGATTTATGATTCAAGGGGGTTGTCCAAATGGCAATGGTATGGGTGGCCCTGGCTATGGTATTAAAGGTGAATTCCGAATCAATGGCGTGCAAAATAATTTGAAGCATACAAAAGGTGTGCTTTCAATGGCGAGAGCTCAGAACCC
>DJWQ01000174.1:0-1068 GCA_002441045.1 Firmicutes bacterium UBA6226
GTTGCCGATGCCGTCAAATCTGGCGTGCGTCTGGCGGGCGGGACTCCGTTTGAATTTCCAGTCATCGGCGTCTGTGATGGGCTTGCGATGAATCATGAGGGGATGCGCTATTCCCTCGCCAGCCGCGAGCTGATCGCAGATAGTATCGAGACCATGGCCATGGCGCATGCACTGGATGGGTTGGTGCTTGTACCCAACTGCGATAAGATCGTGCCCGCCATGTTAATGGCGGCCGCACGCCTAGATTTACCAGCCATAGTCATCAGTGGTGGCCCAATGCTTGCTGGACGCGTCGGAGACAAGGTCGTAGACCTAAGTGCCGTCTTTGAAGCGGTGGGCAGTGTCAAAGCAGGTAAATTCTCAGAGGCTGAGCTGAAACAGTACGAAGAAGAAGCCTGTCCAACCTGTGGCTCTTGCTCTGGGATGTACACAGCCAACTCTATGAACTGCATGACCGAAGCACTTGGTATGGCACTACCGGGCAATGGCACGGTACCTGCCGTGTATTCAAAAAGAATGCGTCTGGCTAAAGAGACAGGTTATAGAGCAGTGGAACTGGTTAAAGAAGAGCTTAAGCCGTCAGATATACTTACGCCTCAGGTCTTTCATAATGCATTATCTGCCGATATGGCACTTGGTTGTTCTACAAACACCGTGCTTCATCTTACTGCGATTGCGCATGAGGCTGGCGTAGAACTCAATCTAGAAACCATAGATACAGTGAGTCGTAAGACACCCAATCTATGTCGTCTTAGTCCAGCAGGTGCAGCACATATTGAGGATCTTGACCGCGTGGGTGGCATGAGTGCACTTTTAAGAGAGCTCAGCTCAGGCGAGTTACTTGAAACGTCGGCTATGACCGTATCAGGAAGAACTTTAAAAGAGCAACTAGATGCTGTGTGTGCGTTCAATAGCTGGTCAAGTGATCAAAATGTTCTAAGAACCCTTGAGAATGCTTATGCAGCAGAGGGTGGCATAAAAGTTCTAAGAGGCAATCTTGCTAAAGATGGCGCTGTTGTTAAACAGTCAGCTGTAAGCCCTAAAATGATGCAACACAGTGGACCTGCT
>DJWQ01000174.1:1182-4424 GCA_002441045.1 Firmicutes bacterium UBA6226
TCTTAAATCATAGACTGGATGACGCCACTCTAGCCAAGAGAAGAGAAACACTTCAGCTAGTTGAAAAGCCTGTGAAGGGCTATCTAAAAAAATACCTTAGTAAGGTGTCATCTGCATCTACCGGTGCAGTTATTAAGTAACAGAGTCATTTTTATGATTGAAAGAGTATTAAATTTAATTTGACAATATGCTCATTAGGTTTAGTAAGAATAAATATAAACTCAAAAAAAAAATACTCTCAATAAAATATTCAAAATCAATAAAACTTACAAAAATACGGAGCTTAAAGGAAGTGAGTGGGATGCGTATAACCGGAGCGGATATCGTTTTGGAAACGCTTATAGCGAATGGTGTTGAGGATTTATTCGGATTTCCGGGTGGCGCAGTCATCCCAATCTACGATGCAATCTATCAGCGTAAAGATAAAGTAAAGCACTATAGAACTTGTCACGAACAAGGTGCGGTACATGCCGCAGACGGCTATGCAAGAGCGACCGGTAAGGTTGGCGTTTGTATCGTTACATCAGGTCCAGGAGCGACCAACACCATAACAGGAATCGCGACGGCATTTATGGACTCATCACCTGTCCTAATCCTATCCGGTCAAGTAAGCAGCGCTCTAATTGGTCGTGATTCGTTTCAAGAAGTGGACATTACAGCGATGACCATAACCATCACAAAGCATTGTGAAATGGTAAGAAAGACTGAAGAGATAGCAGCCGCCATCGAAAAAGGTATCAAAATTGCGTTAGAAGGCAGACCTGGACCTGTGTTGATCGATATTCCAAAGGATTTATTGACCGCGCAAATCCCACTTGAGGATTTTGAAAATTATCTAAAGGCAAGTAAAGAAAACAGCATTGCATTAACGGCTGATTTTGATGAAAGTTTAGAACAAAATACGAGATTTATTAATGAAAATATACTAGATCATGATTCAAAAGTAGATACTGATGCAAAATCGAACCAATCAAAAAACGAAGCCATTTTGAATCAGTTAAAAGACTACTTTAGCACAGCCAAATCCCCAGTAATACTCGTGGGGGGTGGCGTTATCCATGCTGGTGTCAGTGAAAAACTAACCAAGTGGGCAATTGAAAAGCAGTTTCCTATTGCAAATACACTTATGGGCAGTGGCGCTTTTCCGCAATCGCATCCGCTTTCTTTAGGCCTAATCGGTATGCACGGTCATGCACATGCCAACCACAAGCTACAATCAGCGGATTTGGTAATCGCCTTAGGCGTTCGATTTAGTGATCGCGTCGTTGGTGCTGAGAAACATTTCCTACAAAATGCCACCATCGTCCAAATCGATTTGGATGCCAATGAACTTGGAAAAAATAAAGAGGTTACATTTCCATGGCAGGAAAAACTTGAAACTGCTTTATCCATTTTAATTGAAGCCTCAAAAGAATATAAAAGGACATCTGAGTTATTTGAAATAGTATCAACTAAAAATCAAGCTTCTAAAGTAGAGAACGAGCTTCGAATCAATCAAGAGGATCAAATCATTGCTGAAAAAGCCTTGAAGTTGATTCACAATGAAAGCGAAAAAAACATAACCGTTGTCACAGAAGTAGGACAACATCAAATGTGGACCGCTCAGTTCTTTGGTTTTGATCGACCTAGACAGTTTATAACATCAGGTGGACTTGGGACGATGGGATTTGGTTTAGGGGCTGCAATAGGCGCATCAATCGCACTTAAAAAGCGCATTCTCCATATTGCAGGTGATGGTAGCTTTAAAATGAACTCAAATGAACTTGAAACGGTTAGCAAATATAAACTACCGATTACGACCATTATTGTAAACAATCATGCACTTGGCATGGTGAGACAGTGGCAGTATCTCTTTTGTGATAGCAGATACAGTGAAACAGATGCTGAACAAACGGTAGACTTTGTTAAACTAGCAAATGCTTATGGCATTGTGGGATTTAGAGTGGAACATTTAAAGGATCTTGAAATCATTTTAAAAGGGATTAAGGAGACGGAAGGACCTGTACTTATCGAATGTGATTTCAACATCGATGAAGGTGTTTATCCAATTATTCCACCAGGGAAAGGGGTTCAAGATATGATAGAGGAGGCACCATGTCTACGATAGAAAATGATTTAACGCACTCAAATTGGCAATTTTTTGGACGCGACTTTAATCCATCAGCAGGCGCTTATAAAAGTGCTGAAAACGGTTTAAGCCAGAAAATCTCACTTGCTGCAGAGACGCTTAATGGCGTTATTGCTAAGACGCCTCTTATTTATAGCAATCATTTAAGCGAACAACACGATTTAGATGTTTGGTTAAAGCCTGAGAATTTTCAAAGAACAGGTGCCTTTAAATTAAGGGGCGCATATTATAAACTTAGTCAGTTATCAGAAACAGAAAGAAAAGCGGGTGTGATCACAGCTTCTGCAGGCAATCATGCACAGGGCGTTGCACTTGCTGCAAAAGAAATGGGCATTAAAGCAACGGTGGTTATGCCAGTTGCAACGCCACTTATTAAAGTGAATGCAACAAAATCGTATGGCGCAGAAGTCGTACTTTATGGTGATGTGTTTGATGAAAGTAGCCAATATGCAATGCAGTTGGCTGAGCAAACAAAAAAGTGCTTTATCCATCCATTTGATGATTTAGATGTGATCGCAGGACAAGGGACGATTGGCATGGAGATATTAGAGGAGCTCCCTGATGTGGATATCGTATTAGTTCCTGTGGGTGGTGGTGGCCTAATTAGTGGTATTGCAACCTATATCAAGCATCGAAAACCCAATTGTAGAGTCATCGGCGTTGAACCTGAAGGCGCAGCTTCTATGAAGCTTGCATTAAGTAAAGGGGATGACGCTCGTCTAGATATCGTTCAAACCGTGGCGGACGGTGTAGCGGTTAAAAAAGTAGGCAAGAATTGCTATAGTTTGGCGAGAGACTATGTAGACGATATCATAACCGTAAGTGATTATGACATTATGGAAGGCTTTCTAACTTTATTCGAAAAGCACAAAATGGTGGTTGAAACTTCAGGTGCATTGACAGTTGCAGCACTGAGAAAGCTTGGAATAAAACATAAACGCGTCGTCAGTGTGTTATCTGGTGGTAACATAGATGTGGTTACAGTTGCAGCAATGATTAATAAAGGATTAACGAGACGGGGCAGAATTTTCTGTTTCTCAGTTGATCTACCTGATACGCCAGGACAGCTTTTAAATATTTCACAAATCTTATCGGATTATAAAGCCAATGTCAT